>NZ_FMVD01000048.1:0-1265 GCF_900101945.1 Nitrosospira sp. Nsp13
CGTATTACCAGCATGGCGACCTCTTCACCAAAGGCTTGAATTATGCACCGGGGGTGATAGGCGACAAGGTGGATGTCTTCAAACTATCTTTCCAGCTGCAGATGTAAACGCCTGATATTTCATCAAAACCATAAAATGATCGATAACAAGACATGCATTTAATACCTAACGCGGAAGAATCCGTCATCAGACGGGACCCTGCCGCTTCAGTTCATCACCTGTATCCCACGCAAGATTCGCCGGACGTGAAGCTGGATTCAGGCTATACGCCGCTGCAGGCACGGTTGTCGCTGGGTTTCCGCAAGGAAGAAGGCGCCACCCGTTTAGTGGAACGGGAACATTTCGGTCCACTGCTGGTGCAAAAACCACTCTATCCCGAAGGGCGGGAGGTTTGCCAGGTTGTCATCGTGCATCCGCCGGGCGGTGTCGTGGGCGGCGATCAGTTGGAGATTTCCGCCCGCGTCGGCGCAGCAGCCAGCACCCAGGTCACCACCCCGGGTGCGGCCAAATGGTACAAGGCTAATGGTCATGTCTCGCACCAGGCTATAAGACTCGATGTCGGTGTAAAAGGCGTGCTCGAATGGGTGCCGCAGGAAACCATTTTTTTCGATAACGTCGATGTGAAGCTTGAGCATCATGTAGTGATGGAAAAAGAGGCAAGCTATATCGGTTGCGAAATCCTTTGTTTTGGCCGTACGGCCTCAGGAGAATCATTCACCAGCGGCCGGATCAGGCAGCGGACCCGCATTCAATACGAAGGCAGATTGATCTGGTTCGAGCAGCTCCGGCTGGCGGGTGGCAGTGCAGGCATGAAGAGTCCTTTACTGCTTGCCGGAAACACCATCTGTGCCACCCTGATCGCGGTGGGAAAGACTGTGTCCCCCACCGTGCTGGCGGCCGCGCGCGAAGAGGGGGGGGAAATCGCGAAAGGGGCCGGCCATCTCGGCATCTCGCAGTTGAAACCAGTGATAACGGCGCGTTATCTAGGAAACTCGAGCGAGACGGCACGACAGGTGATGCTGCATATCTGGGGTCTGCTCCGTCCGGCTATGCTTGGCCGTGAGGCAATGGTTCCGCGTATGTGGAAAACGTGATGTCTTTTCAGTGAAGCGGCATGTTTTTGGTATCCGGCAAGAGAAGCATCAGGTGGTAGCAGTGTTAAAAGAAGTGGAAGAAGTAAAACAATTGTTAATTTAACGAGGAGGAAGCAATGGACCTTACACCAAGAGAGAAAGACAAGCTGCAGATATTTACTGCCGGATTAG
>NZ_FMVD01000022.1:0-26507 GCF_900101945.1 Nitrosospira sp. Nsp13
GGCATCACCGGCTGGGCCCAAGTCAACGGCTACCGCGGTGAAACCCGGACGCTCGACAAGATGCAGGCGCGCATCGATCACGATCTCGACTATCTGCGTAACTGGTCGCTGCGGCTCGACCTGCACATCATCCTGAAAACTGTCATCGTGGTCTTCAAGGATCGGGCCGCGTACTAGCACCTGTACTAGCACCTGTACTAGCACCTGTACTCGCAAGCCCTTGCTTTCCCCTATCCCCTACCCCCTATCGCATATCAATGCTTCGCTGCACGGCGGCCCGGGATTTTAGTAATCTCCGGGCCAGCGCCTATTCCTTGCTTTTTCACGATCTTTATCTATAGTAAATAACACGATGCCGGTTCCGATTATCCGAACCATGTTAGTAATGAATAACGAGGAGAACTGATTATGGAAGGATTTACACAAGCCAACCTGTTTGAGCTCAGCCGGGGCGCTATTCACGTAACCTACTCAACCACAAGTATTCTGGGAGGTCCGATTTTCAATTATCGCGATAATCACATGAGCCGCTCTTTCCGGGGTGAAGAAGTTCGCATTCAGGAGACTGAGGTGGGTCAGTTGATCACGGTAACACTGGAAACCATTCCAGATCTAAGAACCGTCACTTTTTCCCTGATTCTGCCTATTGTTACGGTCATACCCCAATCCACCGGAACGCGTATCGGGGCGCCCGGGATCACTACCACAGCGCCCACGACAATTGCGGGACCGCCACCGGGACCGCAACAACTTTATTCCATCGTCAGGCTAAGAGGCACGGCGCAGTTTATTGTCTCTTAAGGAACCTCTGCATGAATCCTTGGTGGAGCGCGTTGCGGCAAAATCGGGACAATCGCAGGAAGCAACGCAGCTCATAGCTTGGTCCACGATACCAAGGAGTACAGCGCGGTGAGCGCTCGATCTTGCCGCTCTATTTTTCCAACTGAGCGAGGGTAAGGGCGTCCGCGCGGGGTTCCATTAAATAATTAGAATTTCATGAGGAGGTGATCCCAATGCCAACCAAAAATCCCGCAACGCGGCCGACTGCAAAGTCGATAGCTTCATATGTGAAGAAACATGCCGCTAAGGTGGAAGAAACCCAGGGGCATCATCATGCGGCATCCGAGACCATCCGCGAGGCGGATTACGAAGGCCACCATATCGTCGTTCGCACGACCTATCGGATAGAAGTCGATGGCAGGCCAGTCACTGGACATATGGGGGTCACCGACGATGGAAACGTTCATTATCACCCGATACCGAATATGAGCTTCGCTTCCGCACTCGACATGGTCAAGCGATTGATCGATGTCTTTCCTGACGACTTTACTGCTGCCAAGAAAAAACCTGCCGCACATGGCAGTCATGCGGCCAAAACCAAGTCCGGACACAAATCACCAGCAACAGGCCGCGCCGGAAAAACCGGCAAAAAAACCCACGCTGATCACAAGTAGGAGAATGTCATGGCCATACGAGAAAATATTCTGACCAGCGCGACCGCGCGTGACAAGTATATTCAAGGGGTAAAATTATTGAAGAATGAATTCCCCGGACCCACGACTTCAGACCTGGGTATCGGTGGCGCCTCCCGGCCAGTCAGTACCTATGATCTCTTCGTGATTTGGCACCACGTTGCGATGACAACATTTACTCCACCCACTCAGGGTGACCGGAATGCCGCCCATCGCGGCCCTGTGTTTCTTCCATGGCACCGGTTTATGCTGCTGCAATTGGAAATGAATCTCCAGCGCGTGCTGGGGAATGACTTGGCCTTTGGATTACCATACTGGGATTGGGCACAAGACGGTCAGCTATCACCTGCTCGTCAGCGGAGGGCGCCGATCTGGGCCGGCAACTGCATGGGAGGTACCGGGACACCAGTGACCACGGGTCCATTCGCATTCGATCCCGCCAACCCAGGGTCCTGGCGCGTTCGCATTACCGCAAGCGGTGCGACTGGGCAGCTTGTTCAGGTAAACCGGGGTCTGCGCCGGCAGCTGGGTATCCAGACTACCCGCTTGCCGAGAAAATCCCACACGGCCGCCGCAGTCAGTCAATCTGTTTATGACGCGGCTTCCTGGAATACCGCTTCCCCCGGCTTCCGCAACCTCGTCGAAGGCTGGCAAAGCCAGCCGCAGATTCCGCCTCCGAGCCTGCATAACCGTGTCCATGTGTTCGTTGGGGGAGACATGTCGCCTTCCACCTCGCCCAATGATCCCGTGTTTTATCTTAATCATTGCAATGTGGATCGCATTTGGGAGCGCTGGATGCAACCACCGCCGGGAGGCCATGGCCGCCTCTACGCGCCGGCGCAATCCGAGCCCTCCAGCCTGCGGGGCCACCGGCTCAATGACACTCTGAATTCTCTGCTGTCAGGCACGACGACCCCGGCGGAAATGCTGGATATCAGTGAATCCTATACCTATGACTCATTAAGCGTGTGAACTGTCTGTAAAGAGACGATAAGTATCGGGATTGTTTACATATTCTCATCGCCAAGCTTTTCTTGAACTTACAAATCGGGTTGTTACAGTGCTTATCAGTACTGGCACACATGCCGAGGTTAACTCGCTCCCCCTGTATGGGTATGCGTGACAGCGGGCTTGGGCTTGGGGCGCCAGAAATAGAGCAGACCGCCGGTGAGTCCCGCAAGGCCTACTACCAATAGCAAAAAACCCCAGCCCGTGCCTCCATTCCCCGTATGGATAAAATCCCCCGCTTTTCGTACATCCAGAGGAATGCTGACCAAGCTATTGACGTTTCCCGAGGCATCGTTGCCAATCAGCAGGACGTTATATTTACCGAGTGGCTCCAGATTAACTGCGAGAGGAATATTTCCAGATGTGTATTCTTTTGCGGGTATCGACAATACCTCACGCTCTTCCCCGCCTTCTATTTTCATCAGCCTCACCGCGAGCGGCGCTTCACGCACGTCTGGCGCCAATATGTCTATAACCAGATTGAGGGGACCTGCCGGCACCGGAGAGCAAAACGGAGGAAAGGAAGGATGATCGCCATCCGGAACCACATATGCATTGAAGCCAACCGGGAACGCGCCTGTCTGCACGATACATGCACCACCGGAGATAGCCTCCTTTTGTTTCGGCTGATTGTCAGGGCGATGGGGTTGCCACGCATCGCCGGGGATGTTGCCGGTTTGCTGGGCATGGGTGGCGGGCAGAAATCCCACGGTCATCAGTACCACGCATCCAAGATAGAACACCTTGGGAAAAATTCCTGGAATCATATTGATTCTCCTGTCTTCTAGTTGCGGATACTATCAGCAGGCCATTATCAAATGAAGATGATCCTGGTTCATTCTTCTCGAATCGCAAGCATATGATAAATAAGCAACCTGCGCCCTAAGGAGCAGAGCATGACTCATAGAGTTTGGTCACTTACGCCGCAGCAGGCGGCGGGGAATACGATCCCAAAGAGATTGAACCAAGTCGCTGCGCATCTCGCTTCTTGCTTTGGATTCTTACTGTTACGGCCATAAATTCAGGTGTTTTTAAATAAAAACGCGTAAGCGTACCGGCCAGATTATTCAAGTCGCTTTACGAAAGGTCAGATTGATCCGATAACCGCCCATCAAAGGATGATTCCCTTCCTTGAGCGGCAGAATTCCATGATAACACAGCCTCGATGGCCCACCCCATGCCATGACATCGCCATGCATCAGAGGTAGGCGTACAGGCCTGTCCTCCCGCCGCAAACCACCCCACAGAAAAACAGCAGGGAGCCCCAGTGAAACGGAGACAATGGGCGCGCCCAAATCGCGCTCGTTCTTATCCTGATGCAGCGATAGCCGCGCGCCCGGCTCGTAGCGATTGACGAGGCACGCGTCGGGCTCAAAATCCTCGAAACCCGCACTCGCCGCGGCGTCTCGCGCCAATTTCCGGAATACATCCGGCATGCGCGGCCAAGGTTTACCGCTTTCCGGGTCTATCGCATCGTAGCGGTAGCCGTTACGATCCGAGACCCATCCATGGGTACCACAGTTGAGCATCGCAACCGACATGCGAAAACCGCCCGGCGTGATCAGGTGGCGAAATGGCGCCTCGCTGGTGACGCGATGTAGCGCCGCGAAGATAGCTGCTTCATCCGGCACCGCGAAGCCATGCAGCAGCACCGCACCGGGGCATAATTGCTCGCGCCATGCTTGCTGTTGTTCCCTTTCTTCGAATTCGAACAGATCCGGTGTCATGCGTTCATCTCTTTCAGGTTGCATCGTGAAAAATGATGCCTGCCGTGTGACGATGGCCCGAGCGCAGACGACTTACGCCGTGCCGCAGGTTGACCCGGTATACCCCGCGTGCGCCCCGCACCGGACGGTGGTGAACAGCAAACGCTACGGCATCACCCTGCCTGAGCGGAACAACTTCGGCACGCGATTGCATGCGCGGCCTTTGTTCGGTCAGCACAAATTCACCACCCGTGAAATCCCGGCCCGGCTCTGACAGGAGAATGGTGATCTGGATCGGGAAAATGTGTGCACCATATAAATCCTGGTGCAGGCAGTTGTAATCGCCAGGCTGATATTGCAATAACAATGGCGTGGGACGAAGCTGACCGGCTTCATGGCAACGCGCGATGAAATCGGCATGTCTCGCGGGATAACGCACGTCAACTCCCATTGCCTCGTTCCAGCGATTGGCAATTGGCACCAGCTGCGGATATATCAACAACCGCAGGTCGGAAACGATGCCGGGTAGCGGATAGCGGAAATACTTATATTCGCCGCGGCCAAATCCGTGACGCTCCATCACGACTCGGCTGCGGAAAATATCATCCGTCGCATACAGCCCGACAAGGGCGCCGCATTCTTCGAACGTAACAAGATTTTCGAGTATCGCGCACCCATGCGCATCCAGATCATTTAAAATCCGCTTCCAGTCGAGAATTTTCACCCGGTGGGAAAATCCCTGGCTGGAATCACCGGGGCTTCTTTGGCGAGTGCATTCACGCATGCCCCCCTCCTTCCGCCTCCTTTTCCAACAGCGCACGCTTGCGTTCCACACCCCAGCGATAGCCGGACAGCGTGCCATCATTGCGTACCACGCGATGACACGGGATGGCAACCGCCAGTGCATTCGCGGCACACGCCTGCGCCACCGCACGCACCGCCTTCGGTGAGCCGATACGTTTGGCAATATCGGTGTAGCTTGCGGTCTCGCCCACCGGAATCTCGCGCAGCGCCTGCCATACGCGCTGCTGAAACGCAGTGCCTCGAATATCCAGTGGCAGGTCCAGACCGATGTCCGGCGCTTCGATAAAACCCACTACTTTGGCGACCAGCCGTTCGAAATCATTGTCGCCCCCGATCAGGTTGGCGTGCGGAAAGCTATCCTGCAGGTCGCGCGCCAGCTTGCCGGGATCGTCGCCCAGGAGAATGGCGCAGATGCCCCGGTCACTGTGCGCCACGAGTATCGATCCGAGCGAACATTCGCCAATGGCAAAACGGATTTCAGCGTTGACACCGCCAGTACGGTAGCGGGTGGGCGTCATGCCCAGGACCTGATCCGATTTTTCGTAGAAACGGCTGCTCGAATTGTAGCCGGCGTCGAAAATGGCATCGGTTATGGTACCGCCGGCACCCCCATAGCCAAGTTCATTGCGTACTTTTTTTTCGCGGTGTGCCGCCGCATATTGTCTTGGCGTCAACCCGGTAACCTGCCTGAACACCCGGTGAAAATGATAGGGGCTCACGCCCACGCGCTTTGCCAGACCTTCCAGGACCGGTGTAGTTTCCGACTCTTCGATAATGCGGCAAGCTTGCGTGACTTTAGCTGCATATTGCTCGATCAACGAAGGCTGATCCGGTTTGCAGCGCTTGCAGGGCCTGAAGCCGGCCTTCTCGGCTTCTTCGCACGTGGCATGAAATTGGACGTTTTCCGGCCGCGCCAGGCGGGCCGCGCATGATGGACGGCAATACACGCCCGTGGTTCTGACCGAGTAGTAAAAGGTGCCGTCAGCTTCGGCGTTACGCACAGCCACCGAAGTCCAGCGGGAATCATTGATCGTATTGACCGCTAGTTGTGCCTTTTTCGTTAATGTATTCATGATGTGCTCCTTCATGGTTTGCATAATGGGGTAACGGTTTCCAATTTACCTCACGCCTGCAAACCACTGCACTCCGGGTCTTGCTTTCAAATTCCATTTCTCCCGGTCATCTCGCTGCTTTTTCATGAAGCACCCGTGCGCAATCAGCCCTGCCTCAGTTGCCTCTCACTCTCCTTTATGCAACGTCCAGAACAACGCGATATCGCGCCTTGCCCGCCGCAAGATGCTCAATCGCATCGTTCACCTTGCTCAGCGGAAAATGCTCGACCTGCGGCACGATACCATGGCGCGCGGCAAAATCCAGCATGGCCGAGATTGCCGCTGGTCCCCCTGTTGGCGAGCCTGAAACACTTTTCTGGCTCATGATCAGGTCAAAGGCGGGAATTGGCATCGGCTCCAGGACCGCGCCCACGACATGCATGCGGCCGTTTGGTCTCAACGTCTTGAGCAGCGCACTCCAGTCCAGCGGTATGTTCACGGTAATAAGCAGAAAATCGAGCGAATTGGCCGCCGCGAGAATTTCCGCGCTGTTGCGGCTCGATACAACACGATGCGCCCCCAATCTCTGCAGCTCCTCCGTCTTGGATACGCTGGAGGTGAAGGCCGTTACCTCGCAGCCCCAAGCATTGGCGAATTTAAGGGCAAGGTGACCAAGACCTCCGATGCCCACAACTCCCACCCGGTCCGTCGGTTTCACGCCATGCACGAGCAAGGGAGCAAACACGGTAATCCCGCCACAAAGCAACGGGCCGGCGGAGGAAATATCCAGCGCGTCAGGCAGAGGAAACGTCCATGCCCAATGAGCCCTCAGTCTGTCGGCGAAGCCGCCATGATGTCCGATGATAGTCGCCCCCACTTCCGGACAGAGATTGTGATGACCGGTCATGCACTCATGGCAGTGCATGCAGCTATCAACGCTCCACCCCACACCGACACGCTGCCCGATCTGCAATCCCTTGACATGATCGCCCGCCGCGACGATCCGCCCCACCGCCTCGTGCCCTGGTATGACGGGATACCGGGATAAACCCCAGTCATTGTTGAGGATCGAAAGATCGGAATGACAGAGACCGCAATACTCAACGGCGATCTCCACTTCCTCCAGGCCCAACGGACCGGCATTATAGGTAAAAGGCTCAAGTTTCTGTTTAGCTCCGTGTGCGGCCCATCCGTGAATCTCGCTCATTATGGTCCTCCATTTGTAAAGATAATCGCTGTCACGTTGCGCATTCCCCCCATCAGATAGGGTATGCGACGTAAATCGTGCGAAAGCTATTGATATTCCGGCTGTATCATCATATATCCTACTCCTGCCGATTTGAGGCGAGTTGAAATCATAAATCCGGCAATCGTAGCAAACTCACCTACGAGATGAAAGTCAAGCGATGCAAAAAGTCTTTGTGAATCATGTTACTGAAATGAAATATAAGCCTCGGCTGCCGGATTCGGGATAATCACGCAGCCTCCATACCTTGCGGGCGCCTGACCCCCGAGTGCATCCATATTTCGTTACCAAGCTCTTGCGGGCATTCCTCCGGTAAGAGTCCATGAGCATCTTCAAGTTCATATTGCCGTCTGGATATTTGATATACAGACTGAAGGGTGGTGGCAAGAATATTGGCCATGCAGAACAAACTTTAACTCCCCGATTCACACCCGGCGCTGTATCTTGTCTCCCTGCCGGAACCATGGAAATTGCTTCCATAGGATTATCGCGCAGGCAAGTGATATCATTCATTCGCTGCTTGCTGCCCGCCAGTCTCGGCCGGTCCCGTGACTTCTCCCGCGGTACCGCATGCCAATTGGGCCTCGCGCAAGATACCGGCACGCACGACAACATGATTGAAAACAAAAATAAATATGCCTCTATATGGTTTTTAGTACGATTGGTGGAGTTGAGCGCAACCCATCTCGGGTTATTTCCACACCTCGCAAAACAGCAGGTATACCGGTATCCACTCATGGTTTAATAGGCTATTTGTGCGGGATTCCGATGGGTTATGCCGCGCACGCCCATCTCGCATGCCTCTCGTATTTAAAGAACATCGTTTTATGACAGATACGAAAGTACCAGCTGATAGATATCAACTTGCCATTGACCATCTCTTGCTGATCGACGAAGATTGGGCGCGGCTGATAAAGCTCGCTGGGCCATGCACGCATCAATCGCAATCAGCGCGTGAGCCCTACGAGGCGTTGATCAGGGCCGTAGCCTACCAGCAACTCCACGCACGTGCTGCCGATGCGATTATTGCAAGATTTCTGGGCATATATTCCCAGCACTCATTTCCAGGACCGGATCAGATATTGGCCACGGCATTCGATGATCTTCGCCATTGCGGTTTTTCCGCACGCAAGATCGACACCATCCGCGGCATTGCGCATGGCGCATTGAGCGGCCTGGTGCCGCCGCGAGATATTGCGGACAAGATGCCTGACAATGAACTGATTGCCCGGCTCATCGAACTGCCGGGCATCGGCCGGTGGACGGTGGAAATGCTGCTTATCTATACGCTCGAACGGTTGGACGTCATGCCCGCCGACGATTTTGGCGTGCGCGAGGGGTATCGGTTCCTGAAATCCCTTGATGTCATGCCCAATCGCCGGGAAATGGAAAATGCCGGTTTGCCTTGCCGCCCTTATAGGACGGTGGCAGCCTGGTATCTGTGGCGCGTTCCCTCGTTGCCCGGCTATAAGAAAAAAAAATAACAGACTTTATTGTTACGACTTTTTAAAATGGAAAAGCAGCATGCTGTTTGATCGCGTCAAATCCCTGGACCACATACTGGAATCGGCCAAAACGAGAGGACTCAAACGCCAACTGGGCGCGTTTGACCTTACCATGCTGGGTATCGGGGCTATTATCGGCACGGGTATTTTTGTACTGACCTCGGTTGCCGCCGAGAAGGCGGGTCCTGGCATGATGTATTCATTTATCATTGCCGGATTCATTTGCGCGCTGGCGGCCCTGGTATACTCGGAAATTGCCGCGATAGTGCCCGTGGCGGGATCGGCCTATACATATTCTTACGCGGTATTTGGCGAATTGATTGCCTGGATGGTGGGCTGGGCGCTTATTCTGGAATATGCGGTCGCGGCGGCCGCCGTGGCTGTCGGCTGGTCCGGCTATATCAACGGCTTTCTGCATGAGATCGGCTATGGCCTGCCCCTGGCCTTGACCGCGGGACCGCGCGACACCATTGTCCTGGCCGATGGCACAACCTCCGCTGGAGGTTTTAATCTGCTGGCATTTCTGGTTTCACTTTTCGTCACCTTTCTCCTGATCATCGGTACCGCAAAGAGCGCCAGATTCACCACCGTTCTGGTGATTGTCAAGATTATCGCCCTCACGGTATTTATCGTTCTGGCCCTGCCTACAGTCAATGCGATCAACTTTGAGCCCATGCTGCCCAACGGCTGGGGCACCCCGGCTTCCGGAGTTGGAGTATTAGGCGCGGCCGCCTCCATCTTTTTTGCCTATATCGGCTTCGATGCGGTCTCGACCGCCGCCGAAGAAACCCGGAATCCCAACCGGAATGTGCCGATTGGCTTGATAGGATCATTGGGTATCTGCACGATTTTTTATCTGATTGTCGCCTATGCGGCAGTCGGCGCCGTCGGCGCCCAGCCTGGCGGTGAACTATCGCAATCCAAAGAGCCTTTGGCGTTTGTATTGCGTGCGGCGGGTTACCCTGCTGTTGGCAATTGGGTGGCTTCCGCCGCCATTATCGCCCTCCCCTCCGTGGTTTTAATGATGATTTATGGGCAAACCCGTGTCTTGTTCACCATGTCGCGCGACGGTCTCATGCCAAAATCCTTCTCGCATATACACGTACGTTTTCACACGCCGTATGTCGTGACCCTGATCACGGGGATTGCCGTAGCCTTGTTCGCGGCAATGTTCCCTGTCGCCATGCTTGCCGATGTATCGAACTCAGGCACCTTGTTTGCATTCTTCATGGTAGCGCTGAGCGTGATGGTGCTGCGCCGCCGCGAACCCGATCGCCATCGCCCTTTCAGGACACCCGCGCTTTGGGCTGTCGGACCATTGGCCATGGCCGGATGCTTTCTGCTGTTTATCAGCCTGGGCTGGGGGACGATACAATTGTTCCTCTACTGGGCCGCGGCCGGTCTGGTCATCTACTTCAGCTACGCCCGCAAACGTAGCATCATAGGAAAAGAGCACGCGGATGGCTGATTCGGCGGTCATTCTTAAGCCGGACAGGCTACCGAAGATTGTGGTAATTTTTCCCCGCATCATCACAATAATTACAGGCCGACCCGATAAAATTAAATCAGCCGTGCAAATGCCGCCGCGTAAAACCATCCCCCGTACGGCCGACGACAAGCACCGCGAGCGTAGCGGCAAGATCCGGATCGGTGGAAAACGACGTGAAATTCGTTAAATCATATTGCAGCTTATCCACTCCCTGTTCGGTACTATGCAGCAAGCTTATGCGCACGGACTCGATCCCGCTTGCGCTGGTGATGCCAAAAAAACGATCGTCCGCCGTTTGTCCCGCAAACAATCCATCTCCCAATGCGGATGGACCAATTATCCCAAGCAGGTTATTCGCCGTATCGAAAGCTTCAAAGAGTATGCTGTCGGAACCTTCTCGAACATTGGCAAGACCTGCGTCAGTCCATATCAGGCCGGCATGATTGGGCAATGCGCCGAGCAATGCCGCACTGAAAGTAAATGTTATGCTCGAAACGCCATTGAAATACCACGTGTAGCCTGAATTTCCAGAACCGCTTGCCGAACTGTCCGCGTCGACCCAATCTCTCATACTGGCGGACCGGGGCGCTATCCCCTGCGCTGCGAGACCTTCCGAAGCATGGAACAGGCAGTCCTCCAGATGTTCAAGCTCGGAATAATCGAATAATGCGCGCGCGGACGGACTGGCGGCAAATAAGCTATAAGGAACAGGATCAATCAACGTGGCATTCGCCGCCAACGGCTCCGGCAATAGCGCCACCACTGACAATGCCGCACTCAAACTCTTCATAGGGTTTAATTTTTATAAGTTTAATGCCAGCGGCAAGAAAGGTAATTGCTCAATGAATCCAATCACGGCGAATGCTATGTTACCCGGTAGATTTTTTTTTACTATCGGACTTAAGTACAGCGTTGCAAAGTTGGTGCTCAGTCAGACTCAACCTGAATCCGGCAGTTGGATAAGGTGGGGGTATGGGTTTTTAGGCTGCGTATGCGAAGACTACCAGGAATACTTAAACCTGACATAACCCTATTAAAAGAAAGGGCTTTCTCCTCAGAAATATCACGGCGGCATTGAACTCATACCCATAGCCAGAGGTCGTATAAATCTTGAGGCTAGAAAGCTCGTCTCCTGGCGGGATAGGTTTTGCAAATTCAACCAGGGACGATGGCGCATGGTCGCATGATTAGCTATGGCCAGTCAGCAGGCTGGTACAGCCTTAAGAGAGAGTTCTTTCTATTCGACTAATTTTTATGGAGGATTTATGAAAAATAGCACGCTCATGCTCGCGGTTGCCCTGGTTGCACCCATGTTTGTATCTGCAGCCCAGGCAGCCGCTCCCAATGATGCGCAAATTGCCGCCATTGTCGTGGCCGCCAATCAGGTCGATATCGATGCAGGAAAATTGGCCGAGTCCAAAGCATCCAATGCGGACGTCAAAGCATTCGCTCATCGCATGGCCACAGACCACGCCGATGTAAACAAACAAGCGGTGGAACTGGTGACCAAGCTAAAAGTCACGCCACAGGATAATCCAACCAGCGAGAGCCTAAAGGCCGGCGGCACGAAAAACATTGCCAATCTTAAGAAATTGAGCGGTGCCGAATTCGATAAAGCCTATATCGATCATGAGGTCACCTATCATGAGCAGGTTCTCGACGCCGTTGACAAGACGCTTATTCCCAATGCCAAGAATGAAGAATTGAAAGCGCTGCTGATCAAGGTACGGCCAGCATTTGTCGCCCATACCGAGCACGCCAAGCAGGTAAAAGCATCACTTGGCAAGTAAGAAGTAACCAAAGCTGCGCCGGGTTAATTCCCCCGAGCCTGGGTGGCCGGGGGAGTTACACGAACCTTCGTCAACGTCTTGCTGTCCAAAAAGATTGGAAGAGAATAGCTCCATAAAACTCGGAGCGATAGTTACATTTCAACCATCCTTTCACCAAAAACCTATTCCCGGAATATGGTTATGTCAGCGGATTCCCCAGAATCCATTTCCTCCAGTAATCCGGCTACGGAATGGTGGAAGAAAACCACGGTTTATCAAATCTACCTGCGCTCGTTCTTCGACACCAACGGCGACGGCATTGGAGATATTCAAGGTATTATCGAAAAACTCGATTACCTTAAGGACCTCGGTTACGAAACAATCTGGGTTTCCCCTTTAACGGAAAGCCCGCAAAGGGATTTTGGATACGATATCAGCGACTATCATTCCATCTCTCCGCTGTATGGAGACATGGCGCTTTTTGAAAAACTGGTGCAAGAGCTGCATCGCAGAAATATGAAGCTCATATTCGACCTGGTGTTGAATCATACTTCCAATGAGCATGCCTGGTTCAAGGAATCGGCAAGCTCGCGCGATAACCCGAAAGCCGACTGGTACATCTGGAAAGACGGAAAAGGAAGAAAGGGTACGAAACCCCCGAATAACTGGCGTGCCATGGCAGGCAACAAAGCCTGGACCTATTACCCCGAACGGAAGCAGTTTTATTACACCGCCTTCCTGCCGTTCCAGCCCGACTTGAACTACCATAATCCTGAAGTTAAACGGACCATGTTCGATATTGCCAGATTCTGGCTCAACAAAGGAGTAGATGGTTTCCGGCTGGATATCATCAGCGCCATCTATGAAGACCCGGAACTGCGAAGAAACCCTCCCAGTTTACGATTAGTGCCATCGGACAAATCGCTGACCATTTTTTTCCAGGATTTGAGAAACAACTTTCTTCAGGAAAAAAGCTTTGAATTCGCCACTGAGCTGCGAAACGTAGTGGACGAGTTTGATAATCCCACGAGAATCCTGATCGGCGAATCGCATGGCGAAGAAGAGCTGATCAAACAATTCTGCTATCACAATGGCAAGAATGGATTGAACGCCATTTTCCTTTTCAAAGCTATTTCAACACCGTTTAAAGCGGAAAGCTACCGTGAGATGCTAATGACGTTCGAGAAACATTTTCCGGAGCCGCTGATACCTACCCTCGTTTTCGCCAATCATGACCGCACGCGTATCATTACCCGTTTAGGGGGAAGTATTGAAAAAGCAAAACTGCTGGCACTGTTTCAGTTTACATGCAGAGGCATTCCATTTACCTATTTCGGGGATGAGATCGGAATCCCCAGGGTAAGGATTCCGCTGAAACAGGGAAAAGACGCAATAGCCATTCAGTATGGATGGCTCCCACAATTCCTGGTTGACCGAAGTGTCGAGATACTTAATCGCGACGAATGCCGCACACCCATGCTATGGAACAAGAAATCGAATGCCGGCTTCTGTGCCGATTCGGCGAGCCCCTGGCTGCCGATAGCCGGAAATTTTAAGGAGATAAACGTAGAAAAACAGTTGGCGGAGCCCCATTCACTTCTCAATTTTTACAAAAAAGTGATTCGCCTTCGAAATGAAACGCCTGCGTTACATAATGGAAGTCTTGAAATTGCCCACGACTTATGCAATAAAAAAATATTGGCATACTATCGGATAGCCAATGGCGAAAAATATGTGATACTTCTTAATATGTCCCGGGCACGAGTAAAGAATCCGGTGAATGATGCCGAAATATTGTTATCGACACACCCTCAAAGCGAGGCATATCAATTGCAGCCATTCGAAGGAAGAGTGATATCAGGCCGGCAATAGCTTCCAGAGCAGCAATTCATCCAGCAAAAGTACCATACACTCCGCCACTCCAGGCTTGATCCGGAATCCAATTTCATCATGGTCCGCATGGCAGCAGTCCACATAACCACCTCCACCACCGGAGGACTGAAATATTCTTCATGTCGAATGGGTTGATTACCCATAGTCTCTAGTACAATTCAGTACAACTATCCTGCTTATGACGGAAACCGTTTGACGGCAGCGAGCATTTGATCATCAGCGCACAGTCACCGGCAAGTTCTATTTGCTCACGGTGCTCCGGAATCAGCGCATCCATGAACTAACCGCCCCGGTTATGAAACGAAATTAATTGCCGTTATTGGTAGTAAGAAACCGTCGTCCGTAACGGGAACTCGAAGGTCTTCGTTTCACGAATCATGAAAGGACCCCATGAAAATAAGTTTCTTTATAAAATTTTTCACCACTATTCTGATGCTGCTTCTCCTTTCGATCGGAACAATGGTATATCAGGCATTCGGTATTCAGAATGATATTGCCATCAGCGAACACCATCGTTACCGCTCTCTCTTGCTTGCCAGTGAGTTATTTCAAAGTTCGGAAGACCTTACCCGCATGGCACGCACCTATGTGATCACCGGCAATCCGGTTTATAAGCATCATTTTTTCGAGATACTTGATATCCGCGAAGGCATCAAGCCACGTCCCAAAAACTACTCAGCGACTTATTGGCATCTTATGGAAGCAGGAAAAGATTCCGTTACCGGGCAGGGCAAAGCTGTTTCCTTGCTGGAAATGATGGATAACGAAGGATTTAGCGAGCAAGAAATTGCCCTGATGCGGGAAGCCAAAGTGAATGCCGATAAATTGGCCGGACTGGAAAAACAGGCGATCGAGGCTTTAAGCGGACTCTACGACGACGGTCATGGCAACTTTACCATCCACCACGCCCCGGATCGGGAATTCGCCATCGATCTGCTGTTCGGAGAGCAGTATACCGCCAGAAAAGCCGCCATCATGGTGCCAATCCAGCAATTTACTGAGTTGCTTGATATACGAACGCGGGCGCGAGTCAATGACGAGCTCGCCCGTCTGCATCGTCAAATTCTGCTGGTGATGGTGTTTATCGTTATCGCACTGTCTGCTCTTGCGGTAACTATTTTCTATATGCGCCGCACCATGTTGCGGCCGCTTGTTCAACTTCATGGCTAGGCAATCCAGCTCACGCAGGGCAAATACGCCGCGCGCTGCGATATCGATACAAAAAATGAATTAGCTGAGCTTGGTAACACGCTCAACTCCATGGCTTCGGCAATTGAGCGGGATGTCACAGCGCGGAAATTGACTGAAGAGTCCATGCGCCAGGCCACGATGGTGTTCGAGAACAGTAGTGAGGCGATGATGGTGACCAACGCGGACAATATCATTATCAGCGTTAACCCGGCCTTTACCAGCGTGACCGGCTACACTCCCGATGAAGCGCTGGGAAAGAATCCCGGCATTCTCGATAGCGGCCTGCACGACGAATTCTTTTTCCAAGCGATACGAACTTCACTTGAGGCTACCGGCCATTGGGAAGGAGAAATAACGGGGCGTCGGAAAAATACGGAAATTTATTCCGAGTGGCGCAAAGTAAACGCTATCTACGATGAAGCGGGCTCGGTACATAGATGGATCACCCTGTTCTCCGACATTACCCTGAAGAAAAAATCTGATGAACTGATCTGGGAACAGGCCAATTTCGATTCCCTGACCAGTCTGCCCAACCGTTATATGTTCCACAACCGTCTGGAGCAGGAAATCAAGAAAGCCAGCCGCACCGGGGCATCGATCGCGCTGATTCTTCTCGACCTGGACCATTTCAAGGAAGTCAACGATACGTATGGACATAACATCGGCGATCTCCTGCTCAAGGAAGCAGCCTGGCGCCTGAGCAGTTGCGTACGCGGGATCGACACCGTGGCACGCCTGGGCGGTGATGAATTCACCGTGATTCTGGGCGGACTGAATAATACCATCAGCATCAACCGTATTGTCCGGGACATCCTGCATGAGATGGCCGAGCCGTTCCAGCTGGGAAATGAAGTGGCCTATGTATCAGCCAGTATAGGCGTCACGTTTTACCCACAGGATGCCAACGACATAGAAGCGCTGGTGAGAAACGGCGATCAGGCGATGTATGCCGCCAAGAACCAGGGCCGGAACTGTGCCAGCTATTTCACCCGTACCCTGCATGAGGCCGCCCAGACCCGCATGCGGCTGGCCAGCGATTTACGCGGCGCCCTTGCCGGCGGTCAGTTTCAGCTGCATTACCAGCCCATCCTGGATCTTGCGACTGGCAGTGTGCACAAGGCGGAAGCGTTGCTGCGCTGGCACCATCCGAAGCTTGGCTTGGTAAATCCCGCGGATTTCATTTCCATCGCCGAGGAAACCAGAATGATCGTCGATATCGGTGATTGGGTTTTCCGGACGGCGGTACAGCAGGCAAAGGATTGGCGCATGTCGCACTGCGCTGAATTTCAGATCAGCATCAACACTTCTCCCGTGCAGTATCGTAAGGATGTTGATCTCCATGAAACATGGCTTGAATATTTACAGGAATTGGAATTACCGGGGCAAAGTGTCGTCATCGAGATCACCGAAGGCTTATTGATGGACGCCAGTCCCGCCGTGACATCCAAACTTCTCGCCTTCAGAAATGCGGGCCTTCAGATTTCCATGGACGATTTCGGTACCGGTTATTCTTCCCTGGGCTATCTCAAGAGATTTGATATTGACTACCTCAAGATAGATCAGTCCTTCGTGCAGAGTCTGGCTCCTGAATCCAACGATTTGGCGTTATGCGAGGCCATCATCGTGATGGCGCACAAACTCGGTATAAAGGTGATCGCCGAAGGGATTGAGACGGAAGCACAGCGTGACCTGCTTGCCCTTTCCGGATGTGATTACGGACAAGGCAATCTGTTCTCCAAACCAGTACCAGCGGATGAATTCGAGAACCTGATAAAAAGATGATCCGAAGCTATATGCAACGACTATTACTTATACTCCCGAACTACTGTAGCGCGGCGGGAAAGTAATCCTCATGCATTATTCAGGTCTCTTTTCGAGTACCCGGTCATTGCCTTGTCCGGTTTTGCATAATAAGCTTCACTCCACTTGCGCTTGTCGTAGGTCGAGCCTAACCCTTCAGTCTCGCTCGAAACGTGACGTTGGCGAATCCCATTGCGCCATTCCCGCAACCCTTGAGCAATGAGAGATAACTTGCGACACCATGAACGGAACCAGGTCCGCCCAATCAGGCTGATAATCTCGTGGAAAAACTTATCCAGCGATACCTTTCCGATGATTCTGTGCATGATTTTCCTGTGATCGGAGCTACAACCGGTAGCCCAGCGGTAATCACATCTTACGCATTTTGATAATTGTGGGTATTGGACTCAGGTACAACCCAGACACCCGACGAAAGATGGCAAACCTCGAAGGATGCGATGTAATTACGCGGAAAAATACGGATTAATACCACCCGGCCAAGGTCGCCCCGGTTTTTTACGCCGGTTCACCTTTATCCGTTTTTTTACTTGCGCGCTCAGGATCCCGCACACCATGCCCTTGACCATGCGGATGGGCATGCATCAGATCACCATGACGGTGAAGATTGGCACGCAGTATGAATTTTTCCCGAACATACTTGATCAGCACTGACAAGCAGAACAGCAACGCGCCAAACAACACGATGGTGGCTCCTGAGGCCGCATTAAAGACGTAGCTCAGGTACATGCCCGCCACGCCGGTTACCGCACCTATGATGAGAGAATAAATCAGCATGCGGCTGAAACTATCCGTCATCATGCGTGCCGTCACTGCGGGTGCGATAAGCGTAGCGGCGATCATGGTGACGCCGACGACATTCATGGAAGCAATGATGGACAATGTGAGGAGAAGCGAAAATATCAGCTGTACGATCCCCGTTCTGATGCCGAACACCCGTGCCGCTTCGTTATCGAAAGTGGAAAAGAGCAGAGGTCTATACATGAAAAACATCGCAATCATGGTGGAAGCGGTGACCAGTCCGATAACCAGGAGATCGTCGCCGGTAATACCCAGAATATTGCCGAATAGAGCCGCTTCGAAGCTTTGAGTAAAGGTGCGTGCCCGGCTGATAATGACTACACCCAGGGCGAACATGGCGGTCGTTACGATGCCGATGGCGGCATCCGATTTGATTCTGCCGTTTTTGGTAATCCGGTTAATCAGTAATGCGGCAAGCAGGCCCATCGCGCCCGCACCAGCATAGAAATTGAAATTGAGTGTAAAGCCTACGACCGCGCCGCCAAACGCGGCATGCGACAATCCATGACCCACATAACTCATACCACGCAGTATTACATACACACCAATCACACCGCATAACGAACCCACCATTAGCGCGGCCAGCAGGCCGTGCCGGAAAAACTCGTACTCTAGCGGCTCGAGCAGGAATTCCATTCAAGAAGGGCCGTTCGTAAGGTGCAAAGGCGTGTTGTTGGCAATCAGATAGTGACCCTCATGCCGCACTATGACAAGGTCGCCGCCATAGGTCTTGGTCAGTATTTCGTTGGTAAAAATGTCACGCGGCTGCCCCTGCGCCACGATGCCGTTATTAAAACAAATCACCCAAGGAAGGTGTGAAGCCACAGCATTAAGATCATGCGTGGTGAGCAAAATGGTCATGCCCTCGTTGTTGATATCGCCCAGCAAATGCAGCACCTCATGCTGGGTTTTGATATCGACGCCGGAGGTTGGCTCATCCAGCACCAGCAGTTTTGGATTATTTATCAATGCGCGTGCAAGGAACGCACGCTGGCGCTGACCGCCGGAGGTATGCACGATATGATGATGCAGGCAGTCATAAATACCCAGCCGGTGAGCGAGATCATGAATACGCTCGCGTTCCTCCTTGCCGGCCCAGGGCCAGATTCGCCGATTGGTGTAGAGACCCATCGTGATCACTTCTTCCACCGTAACCGGGAAACTCCAATCCACGCTCCCCAACTGCGGGACATAGCCGATAGTACCCGGCGGTACGCTGTCTACAGGTAACCCATTCAAAAGTACGCTGCCCGAAAAGACTGGATGCGTGCCTAAAATGGTTTTAAGCAGGGTGGTCTTGCCGCACCCCGTAGGACCAACAATGCCCAAGAACCGCCCAGCGGCAATTTCCAGTGACAGGCGTGCAAATACCACATTATGCGCATAACCAGCAGTGACATTGCTTAAGCAAACGGCGGAATTCATAGGTGGCTCAGGGTGTGATATTACGGGTGTCGACATTCGCCACACAATCAGGGTTGCCGCCCAGCGCTTCGGTCATGATCGACATGTTACTGACCATCATACCGATAAAGGAGTCATGGGGCGGTGCGGGCAGTTCGTCATCGGAAAGCTGATCGATAAACCTCGCCCCGGTTTCCCGTGCAATCTGTTCCGCTGCCTTACTCGGAAAAACCTCGGAACCAAAAATAGCCGGCACCTTTTCCTTATTTATCTGCTTGATGATGCGAATCATCTCCTGCGGACGAGGCTCGGAAAAGCTCGATGGTTGAATAGCCGCGACGACCTTCATGCCATAACGCGGAGCAAAATAAGCAAAGGAGTCGTGATAGGTAACTAGCTTGCGATTCTTTTCGGGGATACTTTTTACGCACTCGAAGATGGCGTCGTCCAGCTTCTGGAGCCGGGCCAGATAAGCCGCCGTATTGGCAATATAGCCCTCCTTGTTCCGCGGATCGAGTGCGATCAGGCTATCCCGTGTAATCTCCGCATAGCGCATTGCCAGCGCGATGTTGGGCCACAGGTGTGGATTGGGATGGCCATGCTCACGAGGAAAACTGAAGTCATATCGCCAATCCTCCTTCCGCAATGTGCGATTACCCAGCCGCACAACAGGGGTTTTTGCCTTTTTTACCTTTTCAGCCAGTTTCACCGTGGGCAGTTCAAGGTCGAGCCCATTTACGATAATGATATCCGCCACCGTCAGGATTTTCGCGTCCGACGGCACCGGTTCGAAGGTATGGGAGTCGGTTCCATCAGGAACAATCCCTGTCACATCGATATATCCCATGCCGATATTCCGCACAATATTAGTGATGGGAGCGACCGTGGTAACGACGTTGATTCTCTTATCCATATCCGCAGAATACGTCACCTGGGAAAAGAAAAGGATGATCGAGAACCATAAGAACTTGATGGCAAAGCGGATTGATTTCATTCCTATCCCCTGATAACTCGTTTGCGGTGCAAGCAAGCCTGCTTACGCTCTGAGCAAATAAACAAAGAAAGTATTAATAAGTGGTTTGACAAGACGGCTGTCACCATGCATATAATGTATGAAGTTTTTTATTTTCGTCTTACAATATTATGAAGAATTTCCTTTTGCATCATACCGGGATCTCTTTCTTTATCGGTATGACGAATTTTAAATATCTCATACTATACACAAATAGAGGAGTACTTCGATCTCTTTTGAATAGATTTTCGATAATTCCTTACAAGAGCGTTGAAACCAATGCCCACTTCCACTCCCATACATAGCGCAATCCCTCGCTTGGGCTCCCGCTGGATGCCCCCCCCTTGGCCCGTACGTTTGGGACTCAGGCACTTTTCTCTCGCCGTATTCTGTTGCAGGGATGAGTTGGCTCGGAATCCTCGACTCTTCGAATCAGCAATAATCGCAAACCATAACGCCTGCCGGAACCGGGGACATCTCACTCAAACAATATTGATACTGGCTGGAATGCTATCGGCGCCGGCAATTGAGGCTGCCGGTGTACCCACCCTCAATGAGGTCGTGGTAAAAGGCAAAAGCAACAATCTGATCGGATCGGCAAATTCAGCCAATGAAGGCACAGTTCTCAAGCAACAGCTCGATCAACGCGTAGTTTATCGTCCGGGAGAACTACTTGAGACCGTTCCGGGATTGATTGTCTCGCAACACAGTGGCGAGGGAAAAGCAAACCAGTATTTTGCACGAGGCTTCAATCTCGACCATGGCACCGACCTCCGGATATCGGTCGACGGCATGCTGGTTAACCAGCGCACCCACGGGCATGGCCAGGGATATGCCGATCTCAATTTCCTGATACCTGAACTTGCATCCGGACTTCAATATCAGAAAGGCCCGTACTACGCCGATCAAGGCGATTTCTCATCAGCCGGTGCCGTCAGCATTGGATATGTGGATAAATTGCCCGTGGGCATTGCCAATTATACGGTAGGTAACCAAGGCTACATGCGGGGGCTGGTGGCTAAATCCAAGGATTTTGGGCCCGGTACCCTTCTTTTTGCCGGTGAACTCCTCACCAAGGATGGGCCATGGGTCACGGCAGAAAATTATAAAAAATTCAATACGGTGCTGCGCTATAGCCAAAATACGGGTAATACCCGCTTCAATATCACTGCCATGGGGTACGGGGCCAACTGGAACTCCACCGATCAAATCCCTGAACGCGGCGTAGCCAGTGGATTCGTTCCGCGCCTCGGTGCCATTGATCCCAGCGACGGCGGTGAATCACACCGTTTCAGCCTGTCCAGTGCGCTGCAGCACGCCAGTGATTACGGAATTACCAAGGCAAACCTTTATATGGTTCACAGTAATCTCGCTCTTTTTTCGAATTTTACCTACTTCCTGGACGACCCCGTAAACGGCGATCAGTTTTCACAGTTGGATAAGCGGTTTCAGTCGGCATTCAACGTGAGCCACGCGTGGGTAAATAATATTGCTGGCTTTGCAGTGGAGAATACGGTGGGTGTCCAGTTTCAGAACGATTTTATCGATAATGGCCTCTTGAGCACGAAGCAACGGCAAACGCTATCGACAACGCGCAGGGATCATATTGTTGAAAATAGCGTGGGGCTGTATTACCAGAATAGCGTGCAATGGCTGGAGAAGTTTCGCAGCGTAACCGGCGTGCGGAGTGATTACTACTGGTTTGACGTCAAGAGCAACAACAGCGTCAACTCTGGCCAGCAATACGACAGCATGACCAATCCCAAACTCAGTTTTATTTTCGGCCCATGGGCCAAAACCGAGTTTTACATTAACTATGGAAGCAGCTTTCATAGCAACGATGCCCGCGGCACCACCACTACCATAGATCCCAGGTCTGGCGATCCGTTGAAACCGGTCACCCCTCTTGTACGCTCCACCGGGTATGAGACTGGGTTTCGCACTGCGATTCTTCCCGGACTCCAGGGCTCGGTGGCATTTTTCCGGCTGGATATGGATTCTGAATTGTTGTTCGTCGGTGACGCCGGCACCACTGAGCCAAGTCGTCCAAGCAAACGCGAGGGGGTGGAAGTCTCCGCTTTTTATATGCCAAATAACTGGTTGACGGTTGATGTGGACTATGCCTTGGCTAAAGCCCGCTTTACTGGTTCGGATCCTGCCGGGAATTATATTCCGGGCGCGATTCAGGGGGTAGGCAAGGCGGCGATCGCGATAGACAATATCGGTCCTCTTTTCGGCAGCATGCAGTTCCGCTATTTCGGCAAGCGTCCCTTGACCGAGGATAACAGCGTTCATTCTGACAATACCATGACGCTTAATGGCCAGATCGGTTTCAAGATCGACAAAAAGGTGCGGGTAATATTGCAAGGTTTCAATCTGTTGAACACCCACGGACATGCGATCGACTACTTCTACACGTCCAGACTGCCGGGCGAACCGGCCGCCGGTGTGGATGACAAACACTTTCATCCTATGGAAACCCGTTCGTTCCGCGTCAGTCTTATCGCCAACTTCTGAATCTTCGATAACGGAGCTATCTGATGAAGTAAATATCAACGTACCAAAAAAAACGGCATCCTTTGATATTGGATCCCTATTCAAAGTGGAGGCCAGTGCCATCAGCGGCTCACTCGCGCTTGTCCCCTATTAATTGAGTGGAGGGGAAAGGCAGGGAGTATGTATCCCACGCACCCGGCATCTAGACACAGGGTAGCCATGATGTGCTCCCAATAAAACGTGCCTGGGGAATCTAGTAAAGTTCGTTTTTCCTATACACTATCTAAATTATAAATAAACAAGAGGAATACTGTCATGAGTGGCTATAACGCTGTATTAGCAAGAAATACGGATAGTGCTCCAAAAGGGTTAGGTCCATGTTCACAAACTGTAGCTTTCTCTCATTACAATAATCTTTCAGCTCAATTACCTATCGATCCGGAATCTGGTGAAATAGTAGCGGGTGGTGTAAAAGAGCAGGCTGGACAGTGCTTCAAAAATATCAAGGCAATCGTAGAAAGCATCGACCATGCCATGAGCGATGTTATCAGGATCACTGTATTCGTTAAGAATATCTCCGATGTTGACGCTGTAGACGAAGTTTATAAAACATTCTTCCCAACCTATGTTCCTACACGGACGACTGTCGCAGTTGCAGCTTTACCTATGGATGCTTTGATACAAGTTGAAGCACTTGTTTCAAACGGTGTAGGTTCAATTCCAAACGCACCACAGGCAGGCGATCTCATAAAAATTACAAATAACACGGAAAATGCACCAAAAAATTCTCTATCTACACAAGCTGTAGCTTTTTCTCATTACAATAATATTTCAGCTCAATTACCTATCGATCCAAAATCTGGAATGATTGTAGCGGGTGGTGTAAAAGAGCAGGCTGGACAGTGCTTAAAAAATATCAAGGCAATTTTAGAAAGTATCGATGTTCCTTTTGACGATATCGTTAGAATCACGATATTCCTTAAAAACCTTTCGGATATTGAAGCCGTAAACGAAGTTTATACAACATTTTTCCCAGACTCGGGTATCGCCAGGGCCGTAGGCTATTTTCCTGCACGGACAATAGTTGAAGTTGCAGCTTTACCTATGCATGCTTTGGTACAAATTGAAGCAGTTGTGTCACACGGAGACGGTACACCCCCGCAAGCTGTTGAAGACAGGCATGGACTCATCATAGAAGCAAACAATACGGAAAATGCACCGAAAAGTTCTCTATCTACACAAACTGTGGCTTTTTCTCATTACAATCATATTTCAGCTCAATTAGGTATCGATCCAAAATCCGGTAAAATGGTAGTTGGTGGTGTAAAAGAGCAGGCTGGGCAGTGCTTGAAAAATATCAAGGCGATTGTAGAAAGTATCGGTCACGGTATGACCGATGTAGTTAAAATAAATATCGCCCTTAAAAATATCGCAGATATTGATGCTGTAGACGAAGCTTACGCAACATTCTTCCCAGGCGGTATTCCTGCACGAAGAATAATTGGCGTATCAGCTTTACTTAATGATGCTTTAGTCCAAATCGATGCAGTTGCGGGAAACGAAGAAGGAACACCTCCAAAAGCATAATAGGCATTTGTTTGTAAATACAGGAACTATCAAAGTTACTTGTTAATGCCGACGGTGAATGCGAAATCGCACACCCTGATCATAGAAAAGGGAGCTGAGAATGTTTTTTCAGCTCCTTTTTTTATTCTCTCAGGATATTGAGTACTCCTGACCTGCTCCCTGAAATTAGCTACATGGTGCAGTAGAATCCTGGGCTGTAAATGGGTGTTGCGCCGCAAATTCGGCCGGCGTGTTATTGCCAGGCTAACCATTCTATTTGGATTATTTCTTTCCATGGCCATGATCACTTATAATAAAATACTCATATCCCCGCAATTGCGGTTCTGGTTGGTTATCTTCTATTTTCACTGGATAGCATGGAACGCCTCACTATCTCGCTGGATACCCAGCTCTCTAAACAGTTCGACGATTTGATGGACGCACGCGGCTATACCAACCGCTCGGAGGCGATGCGCGACCTTATACGTGAGAAACTGGAAACCGAGCGATTGAAAGATTGGAATGAAGGTCACTGTGTCGCCACGCTCAGCTACATCTACAATCATCACGAGAACGATCTGGCCAATCGTATCGCTGCGGTACAACATGATCACCACGACCTCATTCTCTCCAGCATGCATGTGCATATGGACCATAATGATTGTCTCGAAGTCGCCATTCTCCGCGGGCCGGTTGGGCAAGTAAAAAGCTTTGCTAACCTTGTTATGTCCGCACGCGGGGTGCGGCATGGCAAATTGCACATGGTTCCCGTAGAGATCAAGCAAGTGCGGCACTCACCAACGACTGCGGAGCATATCCACAGCAACCCTCTTACCTGATTACCAGGTCTACCCAATACGATTTTAATATGTGCAAACTATCTGATAAAAGAAATGAAAAACCTGAACAGGATCTAGACAAACGCCGCTTTCTGAAGCTGGCTGCCGTTTCCGCTTTCGCTTTAAGTGTTGCCGGAACAACCGGGAGGATGGCTTTCGCCGCAGACACCAAGGTGGCACCCATTCCGGAAAACATAATGACGCCTGATGAAGCGTTGGACAGGTTGATGGAAGGAAACGCGCGCTATGCCACCGGAAAATCCACACCTTTGGATTTCAGCGAAGACCGGGCGGCACTGGTCTCCGGGCAAAATCCCTATGCCTGTATTTTAAGTTGCTCCGATTCAAGAGTCAGCCCTGAGTTTTGTTTTGATGAGCAGCGCGGCGATCTCTTTGTGGCTCGTGTCGCCGGCAATTATTTAACCACCGATTTTGTGGCCACGCTCGAATATGCGGCTGCCGTATTGCATACACCGTTGATCATGGTGCTCGGTCATGAGAGCTGCGGTGCCGTCAAGGCCGCCATCGATGCTCTCGATAAAAATCAACAGTTTCCAGGGCACATTCAAACCCTGGCGAGTGCGTTGTTGCCCGCGGTCAGGGCGGCAAAAGGCATGACAGGGGACCGTTATGACAACGCGATCAAAATGAATGTCATTCGCAACGTGGACAAGCTGAAGAAACAACCGCCGATTTTAAGTAAATTAGTGGCGGACAAGAAACTTCTTGTGGTTGGCGGCGTGTATAGCCTTAAAACCGGAAGAGTTGATCTGGCTTTCCCCCGGGAATTCGCCATTAAACGCTGACGTGAGACAGCATTTAGCGAGTTGTTAGCTTATTACTGCTGCCAGATCATTCATCTACGGCTAAGGTCCTTCAAGAAGACTCCTCCCCTTTATCTCTGACATGGCGTCGGAGCCATTGTTACTTTCGACACCGGTAAGCAACCACGCAAGGGAGAAATCAAGTTTTGAACGCAGCGCTATAAGCTTGCTGAGTTCCGGCTTGGAAACGCCGCTTTCCCATTGTGAAATAATGGTTCGGGGAACGCCGCAAAGCTCACCCAGCTGACTTTGGGTAAGTGCGCATCTGCACCTTAATTCTGCAAGCCTTGTTCCCCTGGCAAAATGAAACATTTGAGGTTTGGTAAACATGAGATTTTTATGTTGCATAAAAATTGATCATGAATAATGACTGAGGATATTGAGAGCTGCCCCAGCATTCCGGATTTAAAGTACTTAAAAGTCTTGATAGCGTAAAATTTTCCGTTTCGTTAAGTAAATCGCATATCTCCTCAAAACTTAGAGGATCAAACGAGTGGCTAATCGGCCCCTGATGAGTAATCTTGACATGAGGGGAGGGGCCGATAGCCACTTAAATCGTCTTCTTCTATGCGTCGGCCTCCGCCCAGTATTTTGATTTTCCCGCGGCAAACA
>NZ_FMVD01000006.1:0-220359 GCF_900101945.1 Nitrosospira sp. Nsp13
GGCATCACCGGCTGGGCCCAAGTCAACGGCTACCGCGGTGAAACCCGGACGCTCGACAAGATGCAGGCGCGCATCGATCACGATCTCGACTATCTTCGTAACTGGTCGCTGCGGCTCGACCTGCACATCATCCTGAAAACCGTCATCGTGGTCTTCAAGGATCGGGCCGCGTACTGAGAGTTTCAAACTCTCTCCAATAGCTCCTATGGGCTATTGTATGTGACCAATACCTCCGTTACCTTCGTTGCGGCCAGGATGACGCCCTTTGCGGTTTATTCTTGCTTGGAAAGATAAAACTATCGATAAAAAATGTTGCTGCTGAATCTTTCCCATTATTATCGCCGTTGGCTGGCAATTGCCATCTTGATAATGCTACCGCTATTTGCCCGAAATGCCGAGGCTGATGCTAGAGACACGTTCAATCTGAATGTTGGTACAAATATTATGTACGACAGTAACGTTTTTCGTTTATCACCCGTTATCGATCCAGTTACTATTTTAGGCCAACCTACTAAATCCGATCAAATCATCACTTCCACGGCGGCACTCAGCCTGAACAAATTTTATGGATTGCAGCGTTTCGAGGCTAATGGCAGCATTGTCGATAATCGCTACCATAATTTTGATTTTCTGAATTTTATCGGAAAAAATTATTTAGCGGCGTGGCATTGGCAACTTACTCCTTATCTTCATGGTAAATTGAGTAGCGATTACAAAGAGTCACTTAACAACTTCGCCAACCTTACGGGATTCATCAACTCGACTAACCGCAATCTTCGTACTGACACTAATCAGCGTTTTGATGGCGTTTTCGAAATCAACCGCGCTTTACATGTTGTCGGCGGCGTTTCCGAAGCCAAACTAGAGAATAGCCAGCTTACGGTGCAGGATTTTGACAATAAAGTTCTTTCCGTCGAGGGAGGACTTCGTTACGTCTTCCCCTCCGGCAGCTCGCTTACCTATAAAACGAGAATCGGTGACGGGGATTTCTTTAAACGACCGCAGCCGATTACCTCCAGTCTCTTCGATACCGGTTTTAAGGAAACGGAACATGGACTCCAATTAATCTGGCCGGTTACTATCAAGACTTCCATTGATGCACGGATTGCACATTTAGATCGTAAACACGACCATTTTTCCCAGCGCAATTTCGCTGGTTTCATAGGTAATTTTGATTTCAACTGGAATGTCACCAGCAAAACCCGGCTTACCGCAAGTTGGACGCGTACTCTCTCCAATTTTCAGACCGCAGCGACCTTCCAGCTTACCCAATTCCAGCCTTTCTCCAGCAGCTATGCAGCAACTAATCGCCTCTCTCTGATGCCCGTCTGGCAGATTAGCGAAAAAACAACATTGCGTCTTCGCTACGATTATATAACCCGTGACTTCCTTGGTGCCGTCATTCCCATCCCTGGCGATCACCGCACCGACACGCAGCATACCGGCCTCATCGCGATGGACTGGCAACCATTGAACTCGCTCTTCGTTAGCGCCTCGCTACAAAGGGATCATCGCTCGTCCAATCTCGAAACCTACAAGTATGACAATACTATCGCCACTATTTCGGCTAGACTCAATTTTTGATAATCGGTTAGGCCAGATCCATCAATGATCGATCTGGTGGAAACTTCTAAGACCGTTACTTGATTTTCCTTTCCAAAACTCAAGTAGTACTTTGTAATCATTTGCTGGATAGTTTAATTCGTATATCGTAGTGACAATTATTTATATAATGAGTTTGCGACGTATGCCATACTGACCTGTCAGTCACGCTAACTGCTACACCCGGATGATAGATCACAAAATAGTCGCAATGGCGAATCATCCCATTAATTTAAATAGAATCGACTGGTTGCAACAAAAATCCTTACCAACCCGATCTAATTTTTCTCAAAGTACTCAGAGTATCTTTATTAAATTCTCAAATATTGCGTACAGACTACATTGACGGTTATTATTGTATCTCGGGTATATGTTCTTGTACCTTCTTGCATTTGCCAATTACCCACTGGCATCGCAACCAATGTTCTGTAAGCAACAGTCACGAGCACGTAACACTATAAACCTAAAATACCTAGTTAAACGTTTTCGAGCCTGGCTGGATAGTCCGATGCCTGGCCATGTAACCGATTAATAGAATTGTCAGGCGTATAATTTGAATTTTAAATATTGCGGACATCAACATCATTTCATTTAAGGTACACATGCAAGTCATTCGTCAAAAATTAATATTCCCAACACTATTTGTGTCACTTGCGCTTGGGCTTGCCGCCTGTAACAGCAAGGAGGCCGAAAAGCCCGCCAGCCAGATTGCGGCAAAAGTCAATTCGGGGGAAATCTCGGTACACCAGATCAATTACATACTTAGCCGCACGGGTGCCGGGGCGAGCACCCCTGAAATGGCGCCTAAGATGCGTCGGGAAGTTCTCGACAGGCTTGTGGATCAGGAACTGGCCGTCGAACAAGCTATTGAGAAAAAACTCGATCGCTCGCCTGACGTTCTCATGTCCATCGAAAATGCACGTCGGGAAATCCTTGCCCGTGCCTACGTTGAGCAGGTCGCCGCGGCGATGGACAAGCCAACTGTCGATGAAGCAAAGAAATACTACGCTGAGCATCCGCAGCTTTTTGCCGAGCGGCGCATTTACAATATCCAGGAAATTGTGCTTCCCGCAACACCCGGAATTGCGGACGAGTTACGTGAGATGCTCAATGGTGGCAAATCAATGGAGGATATTGCCAACTGGTTAAAAGGTAAAGACATAAAATTTGCGGGCGGGAGTGCCGCACGTTCAGCCGAGCAGATTCCGCTTGAATTGCTCCCCAAAATACACCCGCTCAAGGTTGGGCAAGGCTTACTTATGGAAGGTCCCCAATCCATTACGGTCATGCGACTTGCCGCTTCGCAGTCGGTTCCGATATCCGAAGATGCCGCACTACCGCGCATCCAACAGTTTCTCGGCAACCAGCGCACGGCGGAAGCGGCCAAGCAAGAGATCAAAGCGCTCAAGGCCAAAGCCAAAATTACCTATATGGGCGAATTCGCTGACGCGGGCGGCACCACATCTCAGGCAGCCGTTGCGCCAGCCGCTGCACCTGCTGCAGGCCCCGTCGCATCGAAGTCTGCTGTTGACATCAATGTTGAAAAAGGTGTCGCCGGTTTAAAATAAAACTTGTTAATTTACTGAATGCATAAGAAAGCATGACATTTATGACCCAGCTACTAATTCGAACACTAATTGTTTTTACCCTGTTAGCGGCAAACGTTTTTGCGGAGAATAATCTCGACTATCCACTCGGTCCGGGAGATGTGCTGCGTATCCAAGTTTTTCAGAATCCTGATCTTACGACTGAAACCCGTGTATCTGAAAATGGTTCCATCACTTTTCCGTTGATTGGTGCCGTTGAAGTGGGCAGTCTTTCTATTGCTGCTGCGGAAAAGAAGATTGCCGCCGCACTCAAAAACGGTGGTTTCGTTCAGCAGCCGCAAATTAACATTGTCGTATTACAAATGCGCGGTAACCAAGTGAGTGTACTTGGGCAGGTTAATCGGCCAGGGCGTTTTCCCCTTGAGACGCTGAGTCGAGTCAGCGACATGCTGGCGATGGCGGGGGGAGCCACGATGCTCGGAGATGACCACGCCATCATTACAGGCATACGGAATGGCAAGCCCTTCCGTAAAGTTATAGATATTCCCGCACTCTACCTCAAGGAAACATCGGACGAAGATATCTTTCTCGCCGGCGGGGATATTATCTACGTGCACCGTGCCCCGGTCTTTTATATATATGGTGAGGCCCAGCGGCCGGGCCCATATCGTATCGAACGTGGCATGACGGTAATGCAGGCACTGGCTCAAGGCGGCGGCCCCACCGCGCGCGGTAGCGAATGGCGATTGCGTCTCCACCGGAAGAATAACGAGGGCAAGGTCGAGAATATTTCGCCAGAGATGACCGATGAGGTGCAACCCAACGATATTATCTATGTACGCGAAAGCATTTTTTGACAGTCAATAAGTCATGACATTCCAGCAATTTCTGCTTATTCTCCGGGCACGCTACAAGGTAGTGGTCTTCACACTATTGATTATTGTGATCGCTACACTTGTGATCAGCCTGCTGTTGCCCAAGCAATATACTGCCAGCACCGCCGTAGTGGTTGATGTCAAGTCGCCTGATCCCCTGGCGGGAATGGTTTTACCCGGCCTCGCGGCCCCTGGCTATATGGCTACGCAGATAGATATCATTAATAGTGACCGCGTAGCTCAGCGCGTCGTCAAATTGCTTCGCATGGATGAGAGCCCTGTTATCCGCGAACAATGGATGGCAGCTACCAACGGTGAAGGCGAGTTAATCGTCTGGCTGGCCGCTCTGCTAAAGCAAAAACTTGACGTCAAACCTTCGCGCGAAAGCAATGTTATCAACATTGATTTCAGTGGCAGCGAACCTGGTTTTGCTGCGGCTGTGGCCAATGCCTTTGCGCAGGCCTACATCGACATCAATCTTGATCTTAAGGTCGAACCCGCCCGTCAATATGCTACGTGGTTTGAAGATCAGATCAAAATACTTCGCGATAAACTTGAAAAGGCTCAACAGGCGCTCTCCGCATATCAGCAAAAAACAGGTATCGTCGCTACCGATGAACGCCTTGATTATGAAGTCGCGAAACTCAATGAACTTTCAACGCAGCTAACCATCGTGCAAGGACAGACTTCCGACAGTAGCAGTAAGCGCAAATCCACAGGCAATCCCGAAACGCTGGCAGAGGTGATACAAAGTCCACTGATTAACACCATTAAATCGGACATCGCTCGTCTCGAGGCTAAGCTACAGGAAGGTAGTGTCAATCTTGGCAGGAATCACCCGCAAACCAAGCGTGCCCAATCCGAACTCGCATCGCTCAGGAGCAAGCTGGCTAGTGAGACACGGCACATTCATGACAGCATCGGGACTTCCTTCCAAGTTGGCAAGCACAAGGAAAAGGAGTTGCTTGAAGCAATGGAGGTGCAAAAAAAACGTGTACTTGAGCTGAACAGGCAGCGGGATCAGGTTAGTGTACTTCAGCGAGATGTCGAAGCTGCCCAACGCAACTTTGAAGGTGTCAGCCTCCGTTCCGCTCAAACCCGGCTTGAGAGTCATTCGGTCCAGACGAATATTTCAACACTCAATCCCGCCTCAATCCCCACCGAACATTCTCGACCCAGGATCCTTCTCAATGTACTGATTTCCATCTTTCTTGGCACGCTACTTGGAGTAGGCCTCGCGTTGATACTTGAACTCGGCAATCGTCGCGTGCGTTCAGTAGAAGATCTCGCCGAGATCATTGATCTGCCAGTACTGGCAATGGTCCCATCCGCAGTTTCACCGTCGACTTTGCGCAGATTTCCCAAGAAACTTTCCCGTCAGAAAGTGTCCAGGCAGGTACTCGGAATTAAGGCCTCCTGATATCAATCGGAATGACTATGAAACCAGTGAGTACCAGCTTCTCCACTCTCAAGCGAAATCAGGCCACGAATTCCGCTGACCCGCTTGTTTATGGAAAGACTCCGCCCATTGGTAGCGGTGGCAGTGCGATTGGAACCATCCTTATTGAAAGTGGACGTCTGTCCGCAGAAAACGCCGAGCGTATCTCGCGGCTGCAAAGCGATCAGGGCAAGCGTTTTGGCGACCTCGCAATCGAACTGGGCCTGCTGACGGATGACGATATACGATTTGCCCTTTCCCGCCAGTTTGATGATCTTTATCTCCCTGCGGATGACACCAGCCTGAATCATCAGGTGGTAGCCGCCTATAAACCATTCAGCCCTGTTGTCGAGAAGCTGCGAGCGTTACGCAGCCAACTTATGCTTCGCTGGTTCAACGCCGAGACGCATCACAACGCTCTTGCCATTATGAGTTCTAGCGTCGGAGAGGGGCGAAGCTTTATTGCCGCTAATCTGGCCGTCGTTTTCTCGCAGCTTGGCGAGCGTACTTTGCTTATTGACGCCGACTTGCGGACACCGTCCCAGCATGAACTATTCAAGCTCGGCAATACTATCGGCCTTTCAGGCATGCTTGCGGGTCGCATCGGTACCGAAGCGATTGCACGCATACCTACTCTACCGGAATTGTATGTGCTTCCAGCAGGGGCTGTGCCGCCGAATCCCCAAGAGTTGTTTGGCCGTGCTGGCTTTGCCGAACTGCTGAAATCACTGATCCGTGATTTTGATATTGTCATCCTGGATACACCGGCTGCAAATGAATACGCTGAAGCTCAAATGATCGCGGCCGGCTCCGGCTCGGCTCTCATACTCGCCCGTAAGAATCAAAGCTCGGTCTCGGAGATGATTAAATTAACCCGGAGCCTTCAGCAGACCCGTACTGCGTTGGTGGGTTCAGTACTTAATGATTTTTGAGCAAAGAAGAAGAATGGAATCGATGCCGGCGCCATATGTTCCGATAAATAATTTCAACCTGAATAGTGGCCCCGTGACGGCGTCGTTTACGGGCAGCTACGACGCTGGATTCACGAGATATCGCTCGTCGCCGAAACAACAATGAGTATGAATTCTCCAGCAACCTTTATCAGACAAGTGGGTCAGCCGAAAGGCTGGACCAATCCGCTGCTTGTCTGGCTACCGATTATTGCCGGATTAATAGTACTTTATTTACCCACCCTGGTTGATTTGTTTCGGGGAGTATGGGGTACCGATCAGCAAGCACACGGCCCCATTGTACTTGGTATTGCTTGTTGGCTTATATATCGCAAGTGGCCACAGATGTGGCAAGTCAGTGAAGGTCAGTCAGCTTCTGCAGCAGCCGGTTGGCCTGTCTTCATTTTTGGCCTGGTGCTTTATATTGTGGGTCGCTCACAAGATATTCTGGTTTTCGAGGTCGGTTCGGTCATCTGGCTGCTTGCCGCCATTCTCTTGTTCATGCGTGGCGTGGCTGCGCTTAAGGCGCTGTGGTTCCCGCTTTTCTTCATGCTTTTCATGGTTCCGCTGCCCGGTGCAGTAGTAGACGTATTGACTATGCCAATGAAAATGGCTGTCTCTTATGTAGCGGAAAATATTCTTTTCTGGGCGAATTATCCTGTTGCAAGGACTGGTGTCATTCTTCAGATCGGGCAGTATAAACTATTGGTGGCGGACGCCTGCGCGGGCCTGCATACCCTATTTACACTTGAAGCACTGGGACTTCTTTACCTTAACATTATTCGGCATGACTCGCTCTTCCGCAACATTGCCCTCGCTATCCTGATCGTGCCTATTTCCTTTACCGCCAACGTTATTCGTGTAATGGTATTGACATTGATTACCTATCACTTTGGCGATGAGGCCGGACAAGGCTTTTTGCACGGGTTTGCGGGCATGGTGCTATTTCTTAGTGCATTGTTATTGATTATTGGGGTGGACTCATTGCTGCAGTTGGGCGTCAAGCTGCGAAGTGCCCGTGATGGCGCGTTGAGAGGAGCGTGAAACGATGAATCTCTGGTTCAGAAATTTTGCTCTTCTGGTCTTGATGCTCGCCGCCTCCGGTCTCGCGCTGGCTCTGCGCCCAACCCACAAGATCGCTGAACAAGGACCGGCCATCGATCTGGAAACAATAATACCGCACCGCTTTGGTGAGTGGTACGAAGATCAGAAGCATTTAATTCAGATGGTTGATCCACAGCAAAAAGAACTCATAGATAAAATCTACACCCAGACCCTTAGCCGCACTTACGTGAATGCCAACGGCTATCGGATCATGCTTGCAATAGCCTATGGCGATAATCAGAGAGACTCCATGCAAATGCACTACCCTGAAGTGTGCTATCCCGCGCAAGGATTTTCGCTTCAGTCAAAGCAAACAGGCGGCCTGGCAACTTCGGCCGGTTCAATTCCAGTAACCCGGATCTTGACCAATCTGGGACAACGCAATGAGCCGGTTACGTATTGGACCACGGTAGGCGATCGTGTGTTTCGGGGGGGAATCCAGAAGAAACTAGCCGAGATGAGTTACGGCCTGAACGGAAAAATTCCCGATGGTATGCTGATTCGTATTTCTTCCATCGACGCTGAAGCTACTAATGCATATAAGATGCAGACTCAGTTTGCCGATCAAATGCTTAATGCTTTAACACCCGAGTACCGCAAAAAGCTAAACGGTAATCTTTCACTCAACTGATCCAATGAAGAAAACTGCACTTCTCACCGGCATAACTGGCCAGGATGGCGCTTATCTTGCTGATTTCCTTCTTAAGAAGGGTTACATCGTGCATGGTATCAAACGCCGTTCCTCGTTATTCAATACTGACCGGATCGACCACCTTTACCAAGATCCGCATGTTTCCCAACGCAACTTTGTTTTGCACTATGGCGATCTGACGGATTCGACGAATCTTATTCGCATTATCCAGCAGGTGCAGCCCGACGAAATTTATAATCTTGCTGCCATGAGTCATGTTGCGGTCAGCTTCGAGACTCCGGAATATACGGCCAATGCCGATGGTATCGGCACGTTGCGAGTTCTGGAGGCCATCCGTATTTTGGGGCTTGAAAAGAAAGTCCGCTTCTATCAGGCCAGCACGTCCGAACTATACGGCCTTGTGCAAGAGACTCCTCAGAAAGAAACAACCCCTTTCTATCCGCGCAGCCCTTATGCGGTTGCCAAGCTCTACGGCTACTGGATCACCGTCAATTACCGCGAGGCTTATGGCTTATACGCCTGCAACGGCATCCTTTTCAATCACGAGAGCCCTATTCGCGGTGAGACCTTTGTCACACGCAAGATTACCCGGGCGCTAACCCGCATCAAGCTTGGCTTGCAGGATTGCCTGTATCTCGGCAATCTGGATGCGCTGCGTGACTGGGGTCATGCTAGAGACTACGTTGAAGCACAATGGCTCATACTCCAGCAGGAAAAGCCTGAAGATTTTGTCATCGCCACCGGTGTGCAGCATACAGTTCGGGATTTCGTCAACCTCGCTGGCAGGGAGCTGGATATCAGCATCGACTGGCGAGGTCAGGGTGTCGGGGAAACCGGTACCGACCAACATGGCAAGGTCATCGTTAAAGTCGATCCGCGCTACTTCCGTCCTACCGAAGTGGAAACGCTCCTCGGCGATTCGACCAAGGCCAAAGAAAAACTTGGATGGGAGCCAAAAACCAGTTTTAAGGAGTTGGTTGCTGAGATGGTATGTGAGGACCTGAAAAGTGCCGAGCGAGATGAGCTGGTAAAGAAACATGGATTCGCTGCCTACGACTATCATGAGTAATAACCCGGTAGCCAGAAATGCCAGGATTTATATAGCCGGCCACCGTGGATTGGTTGGTTCTGCCATTGTTCGGAATCTTCAGGGCAAGGGCTACGATAACCTTCTCACCCGTACCCATACTGAGCTCGACCTGATTGATCCGGTCGCCACCGAGGCTTTTTTTGTACGGGAAAAACCCGATTATGTTTTTCTCGCCGCCGCCAAAGTGGGCGGTATTCTGGCTAACAATCTTTATCCGGCCAACTTCATTCGTGACAATCTCGTTATCCAGACCAACGTTATTCACGCCGCCTACAAAGCTCAGGTCAAGCGCCTCATGTTTTTAGGTTCAAGTTGCATTTACCCAAAACTGGCTCCGCAGCCGATGAAGGAGGAGTCCCTGCTGACTGGCCCGCTGGAGCCGACTAATCGGCCCTATGCTGTGGCCAAGATTGCGGGCATTGAAATGTGCTGGAGCTATAACCGGCAATACGGCACCAAATTTCTTGCCGTGATGCCGACAAACCTCTACGGACCCGGCGATAATTATGATCTGAATAATAGTCATGTAATTCCAGCATTGATTCGCAAATTCCATGAGGCCAAGCAGGCTGGCAGCAAGGAAGTGGTCGTATGGGGCACCGGAAATCCCAAAAGAGAATTTCTCTACAGTGATGATATGGCTGATGCGTGCGTCTTTCTCATGAATCTGCCGGATGAAGATTATGAAAGTCTTTTGGGTGATGATGAATCGAGGACGGGGAGATTTGAGCCGCCACTCGTGAATATCGGAGTGGGCGATGACCTCACCATCAAAACACTGGCTGAGATGGTGAAAGATACTGTGGGTTACACCGGCGAGATTGTGTTTGATACGAGTAAACCAGATGGAACGCCCAGGAAATTAATGGATGTTTCCCGATTACAACGTATTGGTTGGTCTAGCCAAACTTCTCTGGTTCAGGGACTAGGCCGTGCGTATGCAGATTTCCTTCGTGGCCAAAGCTCCGCTTGACCCTGTTAATAGGGATGATGCAACGATATCCCGGAGCACAGTTGCTCACCTTGCGCTCCGTGCTGCTAAGTGGAATTACATCGGTGTAGTATTTCGCGTTGTAATTCAATTGATTGCACAAATCGTGCTGGCACGGTTCCTGGGGCCAGCCGAATTTGGTTATTACGCTCTGTGTTTTATGGTGGTTGGAGTGGGTTATCTCCTCGCCGAAATGGGTTTGAGTTCAGCGTTAATCCAGACACGATCGCTGACCAACAACGACATTCAGCGTGTCTGGACACTGCTTGTGATAAGTGGTCTGCTGTGGGCAGGTTTGCTCGCCGCAGTCGCTGAGCAACTGGCGCTCCTGCTTGGCAACCCGGAAGCGGCGGCATATCTGAGATTTGCTGCCATTCCCCTTTTTCTTCAGGTTATTGCATCTGTTGCTCTTGCGTTATTGAGAAAATCACTCGATTTCAAACGTATTCAACTGGCGCAACTGACAGGAATGATTGTTGGCCAGGTTTTTGTCGGGTTTACCCTTGCCGTGATATTACATACCGCTTGGGCAATGCTTTGGGCCTGGCTAGTTCAGTTGTTGATTTCATGGATACTTATGTTCACTACAGTCAGGCATCGGCTTATCCCCGCTTGGCCCCAAGGCATAAATCATTTGTCCTGGTTTGGTGCGCGCGCCCTTACGACCAATATCGCTAACTGGCTGATAGAGAATCTCGACAATCTTTTGGTGGCGCGTTTCTTTGGTGCTCGTTCGCTGGGATTTTATGCCGTGAGCTACAACCTCGTCCGCTACCCAACCAATCATTTGGTAACGACCTTGCAATCGGTCCTTTTCCCCACCAGCGCCGCTATCCAGAATGATCCCAGTGCCTTGCGTGCGGCCTATCTTGCGACCCTGTCCCTCGTCGCCGTTGTCACGGTGCCTGTTTTTATTTCCGCTGCAATACTTGCAGAGCCTCTAATACTTGTCTTGTATGGTCAGGAATGGAAAGAGGCCATTGCAATGATGCAACCGCTCGCCCTAGCCATGCCTTTGCATGCGATGACAGCCGTATCCGGGCCCCTTTTGTGGGGGATGAACCGTGTGGGGACCGAATCCCTGCTTCAATGGTTCACAGTATTTTGTTTTCTTGGGTTGGTTATTGTTCTTGGTCTGGCTACACCTGTTCAGCTCGCCTGGGTGGTGTTTGGGGTCTACCTTATAAGGGCCTTTTTACTGGTGTTGGCTGTTATGCGTATACTCGATTTGCGGCTGGGTGAAGTGATAGGTTGTTTTCGTGGACCTTTAGTTCTGGCTTGTGTCGCTGCAGGCAGCGCCGTCCTGGCAGTAGCATTTGCTAATGCGCATTACGCTCTAATTCAGATTGGACTTGCTATAGTCATCGCGGGTTCGCTTTCCTTTGCGTTGTTTTGGCTGGCTCCCGGGTGGGTGCTGGCTCCAGGCCTCGCCAGGGTGTTGCGCCGGTTTTCCGGCCGCCTTCCGCAATCTGTTGCGTCACGCATAGAGGCCATTATGCGTGAGAACGAGCATCGGACAAACAGGGAACAGAGATGAGGATTGGTATTATCAGTCCAGTAGCAACAGCAGATGTACGGCATCTTCTTGATGTTGGCGACGTCATGCCCTTGCCACCGGGCTACCCTGGCGCACCTTTTATCGCTACACTTATCACCACATATCTGGGAATGGGTCACGACGTTGTTGCATTTACTTCGGACCGCAGCCTTCATCCATCGAATGATCCTCAATATCTGGATGGACCAGGTTTCCGCCTGTGGCTTTGTCCGGCCCGGCCAAATGGAACGTTTCCTCGCCACGGGCGACTGGGACGAATCTGTGATTTCTTCTCCCTCGAGCGTCAGAAACTGGCACTGGCGGTCGCGCAGGAAAAGATCGATATTCTCCATGCACACTGGACTTACGAATTTGCAATGGTAGCTCAAGAATCGGGTATTCCTGCCATTGCCACAATGCATGACGTGCCTGAAGACATTTTACGTTTTACCTTGAGTCCCTATTATTTCGGCCGCTACCTGATGGCTCGAAGAATACTGGCAAGAGGTCTTCCACTAACAGTTGTTTCCGGTTATCTGGCAGACAGGTTGGCACAAAAAGGTATCAGTCCGGCAGACGTGATTGCAAATCCTTTGCCAGTCTGGCTCAAGGATCTTGAACCGGTGCGGGGAGGATTTCCTGTCAATGGACGGTTCCCGGTTATATCAATGGTCGCAGGATATTGGAACGGGTTTAAAAATCCACTGCCGGGAATAAAAGCCTTTGCGAATATTCGACAAACAACCGGGCAAGCCCCCGAGCTGCATTTGTATGGCCCGGACTTTGGCCCTAATGGGAAGGCCGAGAAATATATACGGGCGGCGGGTGTGCGCCTCGATGGCATAAAATTACGGGGCGGCGTGCCACATCGCAAGCTGTTGGAAAAGTTGTCCGGCTCTGATGCATTAGTGCATACAGCTATTACTGAGTCGTTCGGCATGGCTGTGGCTGAAGCCATGGCGCTGGGAGTACCGATTATCGGCGGAATCCGGTCCGGCGCGATACCCTGGTTGCTGGAGCACGGCGCAGCAGGCCAATTGGTGGATGTGATGGATGTCGCTGCGGTCGAGGCAGCGATACTTCGAGTACTGCAAAGGCCCGATGAGATAAGAGTTCTTGCCAGTCATGCTCAAAAGCGGATATGGCAGATTGCCAGTCCCGAAGCAATAGCCGGGCAGTATCTCAATGCTTATCACCGCGTGCTCAATAACCTTATCCTGCCACATCAGGATACATATCAGGGGCTAGCGTAGTTTTCTGCCGCAGGGTGATTTCCCTCCAGACCTGCGGGCGTCTGTCCAAAAGCAATCATGGGGAAACAGTTATTGTGCAGCAATCTTGATTTATTGATGAGAATGACGGGAAATACGACATGGGATTAAAGCAAGAGCTCCGAAGTTTACTGCGGAAGGCGGGATATGACGTGTCCCGATTTGATCCGGCTTCCCATTCATTGGCACGGAGAAAAAAATTACTGGAGACCTATGCAATAGATACCGTCCTGGATGTGGGTGCCAATATCGGTCAGTTTGCCAGAGAGCTGAGAAGAGACTTGGAATTTTCCGGGAAGATCATATCCTTCGAGCCACAGAGTTCAGCGTTTGAAACGCTGAAGAAAAATGCGGTACGCGATTCAAGATGGGAGGTGAACAATTTTGCTCTAGGGGATGAAGATGGAACGGCGGATATTAATATTGCCGGGAATTCATACAGCAGTTCACTTTTTAATATGTTGCCTTCGCATCTGAAATCAGCCCCCAGTTCAGAGTATATCGGGCGCGAAACGATTTGCGTCAAGACTCTGGATTCCGTGATTGATAGCTATTGTTCATTGAAAAACAATATCTATCTCAAGATCGACACGCAAGGATTTGAGCATAAAGTAATAAAAGGGGCAGATAAGTCTCTCGACCGCATATGCATGATTCAATTGGAAATGTCCTTGGTTCCGCTATACCAGGGGCAGATACTTTTTAATGATTTGAATAGTCTTCTTACTGAAAAGGGTTATAAGCTCGTGTCTATAGAGCATGGGTTTTCAGATAGGGATTCCGGTCATCTGCTACAGGTTGACGGCGTTTATCATCGTAGCTGAAATCTCTCTGGCAGAAGATCGCAGCGAAATATTTAGCAGCATACGAACTGCCAGTTTGCTCCATCCAGATACATCAAGCCAAATTTTCCATCGAATGCCAGTATGGTTGAAACTATCCTGATTTTCTCAAGTTTCGTGCTCGCGGCAGGCTCGATTTTGAGTTTCTTTTCCCTGCAACGAGGGGTCGGATACCTCGGACGCACCCGCTTGGCCTATTTACTGGTTTGGATGATCGGTCTTGGCGGTACCTTCCTGTTTGCGGTTATTCGAATTGGCGGGGGGGAATATGATCCTGTGATTGGCGAAACGGGTGGAGGTGGATTCATTGCTATCGGGGCGATTTGGTTCAAGCGGATAGTGACGGCGCTTTCATTGGTGACGGCCGTTGGTGTGATCGCGCATTTTTCAACTGGAAAAGACCGAGTACTCAAAACCGGCACTGGTTTGATCAGTGCATACTTTATCTTTATCATCGCCAGTTTTGTACTGAGCTCACTCTTTGGCACAGTGCCGGCATTTGTTCCCCAGTTGTTTTACGGTCCCATAATGCTGTTGGCGTTATTCATGCTTAACGATATACCGCTCAAGGGATTCGTTTACCATGTAAAACTGGTGATTGGAGTTGTATTGGTGGGGAGCTTGCTGCTATGCGTAAAACTGGACTGGGCATTTTCTTATACCGCACAAGGGATCCTGATTCCAGGATTATCGGGGCGGCTTGCCGGGTTGACAGCGCATCCAAATCAGCTGGGACCGCTCGCTGTCATTTATTTGTTGCTTGAATGGTATCAACCATCTCGAGCCGGCATCCGTATCTTTTTTTTAGGAGCAGCTTTACTGACGCTACTGCTTGCGCAGTCCAAAACAGCCTGGATTGCCGCGATAGTAGCAGTAGGCGTTCTGGCCGCTTACTATCTGATTTCGTCACGTTTCCTGTCCGAGAAAGGCTCATCAGAAATGCGATTCCGGGCTGCATTAATATTGTCGGTAGCAGGCGTATTCTCCGTTATTGCGTTTGCCGGAGTGCTCTTCTCGGATGAGTTATTGATCAGATCGAGTTTCCGTTATTCCGCACTGGCATCGTTGTCTACCTTTACCGGAAGGACCGAGATTTGGGAGATAACGCTCCAGCTTTGGGAAAGGAACCCGTGGTTTGGTTATGGGCCCACTTTGTGGGGACAGGAGTTTAGAGCGAAGTTTCTGATGCTCTATGTGGGTCAAGCGCATAATCAGGTGATTCAAACGCTGGGTGATTCCGGTTTAGTGGGTCTTGCCGGTCTCCTCATCTATTTGGGTACCCTGGTTGTATATGCGATACGGACAGCGTCGTATACGCGAGGGATATCTCTTGCGCTGGTTTCCTTCTTGTTGCTCAGATGTGGAACCGAAACCCCTATTAGGACTCTCGCGGTTATTGATGCAACGTTTTTTATGCATTTCATGATTTTTGGATTTCTGCTTTTTGCCGCGAACGATTCCTTATCAGATTCCAGGCGTCGCTAAATTATGAAAGTCGCCGCAATACTCACTTGCCATAATCGCCGTGAAAGCACGCTAGCTTGTTTGGAAGCGCTTTATTCGCTGGATAAACCATCTGACTGGGAGCTGACCGTTTATCTTACGGACGATGGCAGCAGCGATGGCACGTATGAAATTGTTCAAGAGTTTTATCCAGAAGTTTTCATTACGCGAACTGACGGAAACGCATACTGGAACGGAGGCATGTATATATCGTTTGAAAAGGCCCTCCAAGGTGGTCATGATCGATTTCTGTGGCTTAACGACGATACGCATCTGGTAAAGGACACATTGCTCAGGCTTGAACACACGCTCAATACAAGGAGTGCAATAAGTGGTGAATATGCTATCGTCGTGGGAACTGTTCAAGATCGCAAGAGGGAAAAGGTAACCTATGGTGGGGTCGTGTTTTCTTCCTGGTGGAAACGCACGACCCCGCAACTGGTGTATTCAGAGACCGAAGCTGTTGCATGCGAGACGGTAAACGGCAATTGCGTATGGATTCCAGTGGCAGTTGCTTCCGTGGTGGGAAATCTGGACACCATATTCGTTCATGGACTTGGCGATTTTGACTATGGTCTTCGTGCCCGGAAGGCGGGTATTGCACTCTGGGTTGCACCTGGATTCGTCGGGGTCTGCGATAGAAATAGAATTGAAGGAACGTTTATGGATAGGAATTTACCTCTCAGAAAACGACTGAAGATTATTTTAGGCCCGAAAGGGCGGCCGCCCCACGCATGGGCGGTTTTTACACGTCGGCATTGCGGTCCTGCGTGGGTATTTTACTGGTTCTTTCCCTACGTCCGGGTTTTCGCGACGTGGAGCATTGCCTGGTTATCCCGGACATTATTTCGAAGGAGAACGATATGACACACCATGTAAATGGAAAATTCTGGCTAGCCGGATTCAAAGTCAAAGCGGCGTATATGATTCTCCTGATGGGTTTAGCTGGCGTTCTGTCATCAGGGGGTGCGGTTGCGGCAGAAAATACAGTTCCCGCAAAGGAAATTGATCGAAAATTTTTTGGGATGCATATCCATCATCTTGATGTGCCATATCCGAAGGGGCAGCGCTCAGGGTGGCCCTTCATACCTTTTGGCTCCTGGAGATTATGGTGGACCTATACGAATTGGTACGAGCTTGAACCAGCTAAAGGTAAATGGGATTTTTCTCGGCTCGATCGGTATGTCGAACTTGCGGAAAAACATGATGTTGACGTGATGCTGACTCTCGGGCGTACGCCTCAATGGGCTTCATCACGGCCAAAAGAGCCATGCGGGCAGGGTCTTGGTTGTGCCGCCGAGCCAAGTGATTTGAACGACTGGGCCAATTACGTTCGTACCGTAGCAAGCCGGTATAAGGGACGCATTTCCGCGTACGAAATCTGGAACGAACCCGCTTTCTCAGAAGTGGAGACAACATTCCGGGACGGAAGAGCCGCGCAATCCTACTCGGGTTCTGCAGCAAAGATGGTTGAACTGGCTAAAGTTGCCTACACAACGCTCAAAGAGGTTGATCCGGCAATTACGGTGGTTTCGCCTTCTGTCACAATTGAAGGCAATGGCTTGAAACGACTTGAAGCATTTCTCAAACTCGGGGGCGGACGGTGGGCCGATGCTATCGGATTCCACTTTTACGTAGCGCCTCCGGAAGTAATAGCTGATGTGGCTTCACGCCTGCGCACCTTGCTGAATACCTATGATTTGCCGAATAAGCCAATCTGGAATACAGAAATGGGCTACCAGTTTGCACGAGCGGACTTGGGTATTCAATCACAAGCGCCTAAAGGCCGCTGGCAGGATATTCTTGATCACGAGCAGGGAGCCGGTTATGTAGCGCGTGCGCTGATTCTTTCTGCGGGCAGCGGTATTCAGCGAGTGTACTGGTTCAATTGGGATGGGGAGCCGCCTCATCCGACAATGGGGCTGGCTGGATCTGCGGGACACAGCCCAACCACTATGAGCATCGCGTACAATAAAGTATTCAATTGGCTGGTGGGCAGCCGGCTCACCGGATGTACACGCAGTTCCCTGGAAGTATGGTCGTGCGGGATTGAACGAGGTTCCCGGCGTGGTGTGCTGGTTTGGTCGGAGAAAGTGGGAGGCGAGTGGAATCCTTCGCCCTTCCGGGCAGTGGCATTTGAGCAGATCGGCCGGGCCGATGCTGCGATTGATCCGGGCCAGAAAATTCCCATTGGCCCAGTCCCGATATTGGTCAAAGCTGAGACGGCGGCTTGGTAGAGTAGTCTTGGAGTTTTCCGGTTGTTGACTGCGGCGTTGAGCTTTACCTACTCGACGTCGCATTGATTCCATGAAGAAGCAGATCATGGTGCCGCAATGCACCTGTAAGATGTTACAGCTACTCATAAATAGCCCTTTGTTATTTAATGGTTAGCTGCATCCAGGGCTGAAAGGGAGCGGTTGAGTCCAGATAGTGGTAGTGGTGGGACACGCGGGCACCCACTCAAGTTTATGGCCCCTGAACCGCGGACAAGTGATCCAAACTTAGCGGTATATCGCCTACCGAATCGTAAATTAACGCGTTTTTGAATCGTCATCCCTGCAACAACAGTAAAAGTTCCTTAGGGATTTTTGACGTATTGCTCTCTTTTTATAGGATGTGGGTATGAAAAAAATTAAAGTAGTTGTTGCCAATCTTGTCTTAGTATTCTTTTGCGGACATGTTTCCGCAGATGTTGTCTTCGACGGCAGATTCAATGAAGGTAATTTTTCCCGCTATGCGGCGGTCGAAGCGAACGGTAAGGCCATTAATGCCGCTTTAACACCTTTTGGCATTCCGGGCCATTTAGAGCGTATGGTCGACCCGGAAGGATCCGGTAAAGTGGTGATGCGGGCAACACGGTGGTTCGGGGACGTATCGACGAGTGGCGGATTTCGCTCCGAAGTGAGCGCCCCGAAGGATCCAATGGGCTCGGAGCGCTGGTACTCATGGAGTTATTTTTTGCCTGATTCATTGCGAAGCGTCAAAAACGAGATCGTTATCGCACAGATCCAAAGCCTTGTCGATGCGGGGGAGAGCAATCTGCGGTACCCTACGCTATCCCTCATTGTCCAAGATGACAGGATAAAGCTTTCCAATTCATTTGATTACGATAGGATTACTTCTCCGCTGGGCACTTCTCCGAAACCGGGTATTGATTTTGAGCGCCGTGAGTTGGCGTCATGGACGCTTGATACAGAGAAATGGACTTCCCTGGATTTACATGTAAAGTGGGCTGCGGACAATACGGGTTTCCTTGAGTTCTGGAAGGATGGCGTGCTGCTTTTTCAGGAAGCGAATCATATCAATACCTTCAATGACGAGTTGGGGTTATGGTTTAAGACGGGTACCTATGTTTTTCCCACACAATCTACTTGGCCATCCGTCACGACATACTCCTCCGGGGTCAAGATCGGAGATGGAGGGGAATCGTTTCAATCCATGTCTATGTCCGTTGTTCCAGAGCCCAGTATCTATTTAATGATGATGGTCGGATTGTTCGGTGTCGGTCTCCGTGTATACGGCCGAGTTGGCCGGCAGGATAGGCTAGGCATATGAAAAGAATATATCTGGTTGCAGGGGCTCGTCCGAACTTTATGAAAATCGCTCCCATCGTGCGTGCTCTACAAGCGCATGGCGGCTTGGCGTTCAAGATAATCCATACCGGCCAGCACTATGATCGGGACATGAACGATGTATTTTTCGAGGAATTGGGCATTCCCCAACCGGATGTCTTCATGGCGGCTGGCGGCGGCAGTCACTCGCAGCAGACGAGTAAGATCATGATCGCATTTGAGGAACTATGCCAGATTGAGCGACCTGACGCTGTTTTGGTGGTAGGGGATGTGAATTCGACACTGGCTTGCTCGATTGCCGCCAAGAAGCTTGATATCCCGGTGGGTCATGTTGAAGCGGGTTTACGCAGCGGCGACATGACCATGCCGGAAGAAATTAACCGCTTGGTCACTGATAGTATTTCAGATTGGTTTTTTGTAACGGAGCCAAGTGGCATTGTACACCTAAAAAAAGAAGGCAAGTCGGACTCAGCGATTCATTATGTAGGGCATGTAATGGTCGATAACTTATTGTATCAAGCAGAAAAGCTGGTCAGTTCCGATGCCTTGAGTTTTGAAACAAGTGGCGTCAAGGTAGCGCATCGAATTAATGGTGGACGATATGGAGTGGTAACGCTACACCGGCCAGGCAATGTCGATAGCATTGAGGCCATGGCACGTATCGGAGAGGCGTTGAAGCAAATCGCCAATGAGCTGCCACTAATCTTTCCGGTACATCCGCGCACGCGAGGCAATCTGGAAAAGTTTGGAATCAATCTCGGGCCGAACATCACATTAATGGGACCACAAGCTTATATGGCCTTTCTCCATTTATGGAAGGACGCTGCCGTGGTGTTGACGGACAGCGGCGGCTTGCAGGAAGAAACCACCGCGCTTGGTGTGCCATGCATCACCATCCGTGAGAACACCGAGCGTCCCGTGACAGTGGAAGAGGGTTCCAACGTATTGGCCGGAACGGATCCCGCACGCATCGTTGTGGAAGTACGCAAGGTGCTGCGAGGCGAGGGCAAGCAAGGTCGTCGCCCGCATTTGTGGGATGGTAAAGCAGCAGAGCGGATTGTTGAGATACTCGCGAGGGAATTGTCATGAGCCGGCGTATCGAAATGATGGGTTGCCAAATCGATAATCTTTCGATGGAAGAAACGCTGCACACCATCGAGAAATTTATCCAAAGTGGGCGCCCTCATCAACATGTGGTGGTCAACGTCGACAAATTGGTTAAAGCCAGCCGCGATGTGGAGTTGCGCCGTATTATCAACGAGTGCCCTCTGATCAACGTGGATGGAATGCCGGTGGTATGGGCCTCGCGCTTGCTTGGCAAGCCGCTCAAAGAACGTGTAGCCGGGGTGGACTTGTTTGAGTCACTCATGAAGCGTTCGGCGGAGAAGGGTTGGCGCGTATATTTGCTTGGCGCCCGGGAGGAGGTAGTTTTGGGAGTAAAGCAGATTTATATGCGGAAATACCCTGGCTTGACCGTGGCTGGCTACCGCAATGGCTACTGGAAGCCGGAGGAGGAGGCCGAAGTGGTCGAGCAGATCAAGGCTGCACAAGCTGATCTATTGTTTGTTGCCATCAGTTCTCCAATGAAGGAACATTTTCTGGGGCGCTATCAGGCGGAGATGAAAATTCCTTTTGCCATGGGTGTCGGTGGAACTTTCGATGTAGCGGTTGGCAAGGTCAAGCGCGCACCGGTTTGGATGCAGGGGGCTGGACTTGAGTGGTTTTATCGATTTCTGCAGGAACCTCGCCGCATGTTCAAGCGCTATTTTGTTGATGATATGTTTTTTTTCTGGTTGTTGTTGAAGGAATACGTGCGTCGATAACATTTGCGCCTGTCAACCACAGATAGAAACAAGTTTTGAACGGCTGTAATTTTTAATCGGGATTTCCATGGTATTTGTTACCGGCGGAGCGGGTTATATCGGTTCGCATACCTGCGTGGAATTATTGAACGCGGGCTTCGATATCACGGTATTTGACAATTTCTGCAATAGTCATCCCGAGGCATTGGCGCGGGTGGAACGTATTACCGGCAAAAAATTGAATCTGGTGCAAGGCGACAGCCGGGACCGTGACGCACTGGTATCAGCCTTGCATGAGAGCGGCGCGAACGCGATCATTCACTTCGCCGGTCTCAAGGCAGTGGGGGAGTCGGTTAAGCAGCCGCTGGCATACTATGATAATAATGTTGTTGGCACCCTTCGTCTGCTGGAAGCAATGAACGAATGTGGTTTGCGAACCCTGGTATTTAGTTCTTCTGCTACGGTTTATGGTGATCCGCAATGGCTGCCGCTAACTGAAGACCACCCACTCTCCGCCACCAACCCATATGGGCGCACCAAGCTGATGGTCGAGGAAATTTTGCGCGACCTGCATCGCAGTGATCCCTCCTGGCGCTGCGGAATCCTGCGTTATTTCAACCCGGTGGGTGCACATGCGAGCGGCTTGATCGGAGAAGACCCGCAGGGTATTCCCGACAATTTGATGCCTTTCGTCGCCCAAGTGGCGGTGGGGCGAAGAGAATTCCTCAACGTATGGGGTGATGATTACCCAACGCCGGATGGTACCGGGGTACGGGATTATATCCATGTCGTGGATCTGGCATTAGGTCACATCAGGGCCCTGGAAGCTCTGGACGTTCTGGAGCGGCAAGGGCAGGGCGGGTGTATGACAGTAAATCTCGGCACGGGCACGGGATATAGTGTGTTGGATATGGTGCGCGCTTTTGAACAAGCAAGTGGACAACCGGTACCCTACAGGATCGCTTCCCGGCGTCCTGGCGATGTCGCCTCCTGTTACGCTGATCCGGCGCTTGCGTTGAATTTACTAGGTTGGCGGGCGGAGCTTGGATTGGATGCGATGTGCGCGGACGCCTGGCGCTGGCAGAAGGCTAATCCCGAAGGATATGGAAATTGAATCAAGGGCAAACAGGAGGGTCGGCGCGTGAGTTCTTGTACTCGACACACCGGGATTAAACCCCTCGAAAACTTGGTTGCATGGAAGAGATTTCTGATGAAGAAAAGATGAATTTAGCCGATAGCATATATTATTCAAACTGGGAATTTTTATGTCATTATTAATTCCGGTTGTGCTTTCCGGAGGTTCGGGCACACGCTTGTGGCCACTCTCACGTGAAAAATACCCCAAGCAGCTTTTGCCCCTGATTGGGGACGACTCCTTATTGCAGGCTACCGTGCGTCGTATGGAAGGATTGGCGGACATAGAACTCGGGGCGCCATTGGTGGTTTGCAATGAAGAATACCGCTTCGTAATCGCGGAGCAACTACGGTTGATAGGCAAGAAAGGTTCGATCCTGCTTGAGCCTGCGGGACGAAACACGGCACCTGCCCTGACTTTAGCTGCCCTGGCGGTAACGCGTGAAGGGGCTGATCCGATTTTGCTGGTCATGCCTGCCGATCATGTCATCGCGGATACAAAACGTTTTCAGTCGGCGGTCCGTAAAGGTGTGACGCTTGCCGATGAAGGCGCAGTGGTCACTTTTGGCATCAAGCCGGATTCTCCCGAAACGGGTTACGGCTATATCCAGTCCGGCGAGCCCATTGACCAGGATGGAATCTGTCGCATAGCGCGCTTCGTGGAGAAGCCCGACCTTGCCACGGCAGAGGCTTATCTTGATGCCGGGTTTTATTTCTGGAATAGCGGCTTATTCATGTTGCGAGCCTCGGTATGGCTCTCGGCCATCGGTTTCTGCCGGCCGGATATTCTGGCGGCGTGCCGTGCGGCCTGGGATCAGGGTGCAATCGATGGTGATTTTTTGCGTGTAAGCAGAGAGGAGTTTATGCAGTGCCCGAGTGATTCGATCGACTATGCGGTCATGGAGCGCATTGCTGCCGGTGATGGTTCGCTGCCTATCGGCGCGGTCATCCCGCTCTCGGCCGGCTGGTCCGATGTGGGCGCATGGGATTCCTTGTGGGAAGTACTGCCGAAAGACCAATGGGGCAATGTATCTCAAGGCGACGTGATGTTACATGACTGTCATAATATGCTGGTCATGTCGGGAGACCGGCTGGTGGCATGCGTGGGGGTGGACGATATGGTGGTCGTCGAAACGCCGGACGCCATCCTTGTTGCCCACATGAGCAGGACGCAGGATGTGAAGAAAATTGTCGATAACCTTAAACGCGAGGGACGGCCCGAGGGACAACTGCACCGCAAGGTATTTCGTCCATGGGGGTGGTATGATGGTGTGGATGCTGGCGAGCGTTTCCAGGTAAAGCGCATTGTCGTTAAACCGGGCGCCGCTCTATCACTGCAAATGCATCATCACCGCGCGGAACATTGGATCGTCGTGCGCGGCACGGCACAGGTGACACGCGGAGACACAAGCTACCTGGTATCGGAAAATGAGTCCACCTTCATTCCGCTGGGTACTCGCCACCGCTTGGAAAACCCCGGCTGTGTGCCTCTCGAGATGATCGAGGTGCAATCGGGTTCATATCTGGGCGAAGATGATATTGTGCGCTTTGAAGATGTTTACGGGCGGAAAGAAGGGTGACAGATAAGCTTCATCTGATGGAGGGCACCGAGTTAACCATTGTGCGTATGGTCGCATTTGAATGAAGATAGAAACCATAGCAGTGGACGCTGAGATACTGTTGGTGCTCCCCGGTAAACACCCCTGTCGCGCTCCTCCCAAAACCGCCATTCAGGCTTCCCACCTCCCCAGCATGTTGGTATGCGCGAGCACGCAATACAATAGCTTATAAAAACTGACACAGTGACATGAACGTACTATTCCAGATTTGGATAGCTGACCGCTTGGGATGGAATAACCATACCGCGTTGTTGCACCTTGCCTGTACCCGAAAACCACACACTAACTCCATCCAATCCATTCAACTGTCGGATTTAGGATTATAAGGCGCTTGCCTTAGACTCCCAAAGTCATGAACGCTGTCCAGGCTCCAGTTGGCAGCTAAATCCCAGGATTACTTTATTTGTCTTCTCACCACCTGAGAAGATGAGGCTCGGACGCCCCTGGTTTTTCTATTCCAGACTGCTTCAGAATGTTGTATCGCTGACGCCGGCTTCTCTCACTCGCCAGTCAAAGCAGGTTATATGCTTGTTTCAGCGCGAATGTGACTGGGTGGACGTTAGTCTTCTTTCGGGGTGGCATGATTCATGCTTGATATTCTTCATGAGATTAATTTCATCATCATCACTTGTCTTCCTTTCGGTAGCCCGATCGGTCTATTGGACGATCTCATTGTTTAGTGTAGCCTACCAAACATCGAGCTTCATCAATCCATTTTTCCCGGAGCTCGGTATTTATAATATAAAAATATCCAAAAATTATTCTGCATTTTGATTGCAAGAGGATTACTGTATAGATGAGCTATATGGATGAGTCTGGTATTAGGTATTAGGAAATATTTAGAACACAAACTAATAGGAGTCAGAAATATGATGAATTCTTCTTTGAAGCGAGCTGTTGCTGTGGCAATACTGGCGGGCGCCAGCATCGGGGCCAACGCTGCGACGGATCTTGGTACGGTATCCGCCATCGCACCTACGGGGTTTGCCGGCACCATATTGGGAGGCGGGAAGAGCTTTAGCGAGATCTTCACGTTTAATCTTTCGCAACCAAATGTAAGCTCGAGTTACACAGTGCAAGATGTTCCAGTAACTGTCTCTTCGGCAGTAACTTTTGACAGCCTACTCTCCGCGATATCCCTTTTCTCAGCTGGGGCCGACGGGAAGGTCGGAGGGGGCGATGATACGTTTCTGGCAACAGGGGGGATTCCGGGCGGAGACTCTCTCACCCTGGACTATGGTCAATCTCTCTCCGGCGCGGCGTATATCACCGTAAACGGGATATCCAACGGTTCTTCAGGTGCCATCTTTGCCGGCCAAATCGCCACGGTAGTTCCGGAACCCGAAACTTATGCCATGTTATTGGCTGGTTTGGGGCTGATGGGTGCGGTTGTTCGGCGCCGGAGTACGAGTAAAACTTCCTAGGGGATCCATGGGGGCTTTCTGCCCCGCTCAGGATTCATCCTTTACGGCCTCCGCTGGAGGCCGTTTCTTATTGAATCCGGCGCTTGATCGCTTATTTTTTAGGATGGGTGCTGTGATTCACCAATAGTGACTCAATTCCCACAATTCCGTGAGTCGCTACGAAGTGAACTGTGCGGTTTCGAAGTAACGGTTCGCAATGCATTGGTATGGGGCTCGCCACAAGGGATCGAATAGAGCCCCGCAAAGCGGGAAATTGGGTGGTGTGGAGAAGGTCCGCGATGACGTACATCCCTATATGACCCCACCTCCTGCTGCGGGAGTCAAGCCTCCTTGTGAAGAAGGTATTGCTCGCTCGCGGTTGTACCGTTCTGCTTCATCGCCTTGCCCTGTACGCAAGAAATCGCTGCCAGCGCGAATCCGCGCCCAACTATCTGGTGGCGAAATTCAACTGAAGAAGATGAGTGTGTTTTGGGCATGTGAACTCCCTAAAATCAAATATTAGGTGTCCACAAAAAAGTCAACTCACGGAGAGCTACTGACAGAATATCGGGAAATTGGTAGGCGCGATTGGACTCGAACCAACGACCCCCACCATGTCAAGGTGGTGCTCTAACCAGCTGAGCTACGCGCCTGGGAGGAACAGATTTTATCTGAAACAAGACAAGGGTTCAAACTATAATGCCAAGTTCTGGCAATATGCACACTGACGCAATCACATTTTTCATACAAAACATAATAGTGCTAAACGAATTTATGGAAAAAGTCAGACTGTCCAAACTCATGTCCCAGCAAGGGTTATGTTCGCGCAGAGAGGCGGATGGCTACATCGAACGCGGATGGGTGTTTGTGGATGGTGAGCGCATAACTGAGCTGGGTACGAAGATTTATCCCGCACAGAAAATAAAGCTTAACAACACGGCGCAAGCCCAGCAACAGGGTCAAGTTACCATATTGTTGAATAAGCCTATTGGCTACGTCTCCGGACAGCCGGAGCCGGGATACCAGCCGGCAATCAGCCTGATACGCCGGGAATCCCGTTTTCCTGGAGATCAAGCAGCACAACATTTCAGTCCACTGCACTTGAAAGGACTGGCTCCGGCCGGCCGGCTGGATATTGATTCCTCGGGATTGCTGGTATTCACGCAGGATGGCCGCATTGCCAGGCAACTGATTGGTGCGGAGTCACGTGTCGACAAAGAGTATCTGGTACGCGTGCAAGGGATGCTCTCGAAGCATGCATTAGGCCTGTTGAACCATGGTCTGAGCCTAGACGGCGAAGAATTAAAACATGCGGAGGTAAGCTGGCAGAATCAGGATCAACTACGCTTCATTTTACGTGAAGGCAAGAAACGTCAGATCCGTCGAATGTGCGAACTGGTCGGGTTGAAAGTAACCGGGTTGAAGCGCATTCGCATCGGCAAGGTAAAATTGGGTGATCTTCCGGCTGGAGAGTGGCGTTATTTGAGACACGGCGAAGTGTTTTAACCCAGATAATCCATTAGGCCGCAAACCGACCGCCAGCACTCGGGTAGGCTCTAATGGATTATTTGGGTTTAACTCAAGTGATGGAGAGTTAAGAGGCAAAGATATCGTGCAAATTGAAATCAATTGCAATTTATGCGACTCATGGAGAGTTGTCCTCATTACGAGGATACCTGTACACTCATCTCATATTGATAGCGGCGGAGTACGGTAGAATTATCAATGCGATACGGATTGCAAGGGAATAAATGATACTAGTTACGGGCGGTGCCGGATTCATTGGCGCAAATTTTGTACTGGATTGGTTGAGGCAATTCGACGAACCCATTATCAACCTCGACAGACTTACCTATGCGGGTAATCTGGAGAATCTTACCGCATTGGCGGCGGATGAGCGGCATACCTTCGTACAGGGCGATATCGGTGATTCTGCTCTGGTTACCAGTTTGTTGGAGCGACACCAACCCCGCGCCATCATCAATTTCGCCGCGGAAAGCCATGTGGACCGTTCCATCCATGGTCCGGAGGACTTTATCCAGACCAATATCGTGGGTACTTTCCGGCTGCTGGAGGCTGGCAGGGCTCACTGGAACGGGCTGGACGGAAAAGCAAAGCAGGATTTTCGTTTTCTCCACGTCTCGACTGACGAGGTCTACGGCTCCTTGGCCAGGGGCGAGCCAGCCTTTAATGAAACCCATCGCTACGAGCCCAATAGCCCCTACTCGGCCAGCAAAGCTGCCAGCGATCACCTGGTTCGCGCCTACCATCATACCTACGGCTTACCTACGCTTACCAGTAACTGTTCCAACAACTATGGACCCTATCAATTTCCGGAAAAACTCGTTCCATTGATAATCGTGAATGCGCTCGCGGGCAAATCATTGCCGGTGTATGGTGATGGCCAGCAGATCCGCGACTGGCTTTATGTTAAAGACCATTGCAGCGCCATCCGCCGGGTGCTGGAAGCGGGCACGCCTGGAGAAACCTATAATATAGGTGGCTGGAACGAGAAACCCAATATTGATATCGTACACGCTATATGTGCATTGCTAGATGCGCTCAGCCCGCTCACAATCGGACCCTACCGCAGTCTGATCGCATTCGTCACCGACCGTCCTGGTCATGATCGCCGCTATGCAATTGATGCGAGTAAAGTTGAGCGTGAGTTGGGCTGGAAGCCTGATGAAACTTTTGAAACCGGTATTCGTAAGACCGTGCAGTGGTATCTGGACAACCCGGCCTGGGTCGAAAATGTACAATCCGGCGCCTATCGCAACTGGGTTGAGAAGAATTACAAGAGACGTACTTGATGAAAATCCTGCTGTTCGGCAAAGGTGGCCAGGTCGGCTGGGAGCTACAACGGAGTCTAGCACCCCTGGGTGAATTGGTGGCGCTGGATTTCGACAGCCAGGAATTGTGCGGTGATTTTACCCGGCTTGATGGCATCGCCGAAACGGTTCGAACAATCGCTCCGGATGTGGTCGTGAATGCCGCTGCGCATACCGCGGTGGACAAGGCTGAAAGCGAGGCGGAGCGCGTCCGTGTCATTAATGCCCTGGCTCCCGCTACACTGGCTCGTGAATGCCATAAGCTTGGCACCTGGCTGGTCCATTACTCTACCGACTATGTATTTGATGGCAGTGGGAGTCAGCCCTGGGTAGAGACCGATCCTACGGGACCCTTGAATGTATACGGTTCCACCAAGCTGGAAGGCGAGGCAGCTATACTAGCCTCTGGCTGCAATCACTTGATCTTTCGTACCAGTTGGGTTTTTGCCGCACGTGGCGGCAACTTCGCAAAAACCATGTTGCGCCTTGCCCAGGAACGCGAGCGCCTCACTGTTATCGATGATCAGATCGGGGCGCCCACGGGTGGCGATTTGCTTGCGGATGTCACCGCCCATGCTATCCGCAGGGCGCAGCAGCAGCAAAGCGTATCCGGCCTCTATCATCTGGTTGCGGCGGGAGAGACCTCGTGGTACGGTTATGCCCGTTTCGTATTGAACTCGGCCCATCAAGCGGGAGTCAGACTCAAGGTCACACCGGAAAATATTCAGCCCATACCCGCCAGCGCATTTCCCTCACCGGCTCTTAGACCCGCAAATTCGCGTCTGGATACCAGAAAATTGCAGAGTACGTTCGATTTGAGTTTGCCATTATGGCAAACCGGCGTGGCACGCATGCTTACCGAAATTTTCGAGAATCGATTATCCTAGATCCGGCAGTTGACCGTTCAACCTTAGTTTAATTCTATGATAAAAAAAGACTATTTTTTAATCTTAATCATTCCACTCCATCCTGTTCAACTGCCGGACTCAGGTTCATGACCCAGCGCAAAGGCATCATTCTCGCCGGTGGCTCCGGCACGCGGCTATACCCCGTAACGAAGGCGGTATCCAAGCAACTATTGCCCATTTACGATAAGCCGATGATCTACTATCCGCTGAGTACACTCATGCTGGCGGGAATTCGTGACATTCTTATCATCTCCACCCCGCAAGACACGCCCCGTTTTGAACAACTCCTTGGCGATGGGAGCGACTGGGGGTTGAACTTGCAGTATGCCGTTCAACCCAGTCCGGACGGACTGGCCCATGCGTTCACCATTGGCAGAGATTTTGTTGGGAATAGTCCCAGTGCGCTAGTTCTAGGCGATAACATTTTCTATGGTCATGATTTGCATGTGCAACTCCAATGCGCCATCTCCAGGCCGGAAGGCGCCACCATATTTGCCTATCACGTACAAGATCCCGAGCGTTATGGTGTAGTCGCTTTTGATGCTTATAATCGGGTCACGTCACTGGAAGAGAAGCCCGCTCAGCCCAACAGCAATTATGCCGTTACCGGACTATACTTTTACGATAATCAGGTCATTGATATTGTTGAAAATCTCAAGCCTTCCGCGCGTGGCGAACTGGAAATAACCGATGTTAACCGCATCTATCTGGAACGCGGCCAACTCAGCGTTGAAATTATGGGCCGGGGTTATGCGTGGCTGGATACGGGTACCCACGAGAGCCTGATAGAAGCCAGCAACTTCATTGAAACCATCGAACACCGGCAAGGTCTTAAGGTAGCCTGCCCCGAGGAGATCGCCTACCGCCAGGGGTTCATCAGCGCCGCACAGCTTGAGAAACTTGCGCAACCACTGGCGAGAAATGGCTATGGCCAATATTTATTGCGTCTCTTGAAGGAGCGAATAGCTGTATGAAAGTGGTCCCCACCCCCATCCCTGACGTCCTGATTGTCGAACCGAAAGTCTTGGGTGACAGCCGGGGATTTTTCTTTGAAAGCTTCAATCTGAAGACTTTCAGCCACGCCACCGGGCTTGATGTTAATTTTGTGCAAGACAATCATAGCCGCTCGGTGAAAGGCGTGCTGCGTGGCTTGCACTACCAGATTCGGCAACCTCAGGGTAAGCTGGTGCGCGTAGTGCGTGGTGCGGTATTTGATGTCTCGGTAGACATCCGTAAGTCTTCTCCGAGCTTTGGCCGATGGGTCGGAGTGGAGCTCACCGAAGATAATTACCGCCAGGTATGGGTACCGCCGGGTTTCGCCCATGGTTTTTACGTGCTCAGCGATAGTGCCGATTTCTTGTACAAAACCACAGACTACTACGTTCCTGATTTTGAGCGCATCCTTGCGTGGAACGACCCAGAGGTCGCCATCGCCTGGCCAATCGATCATGATGAACAGCCGGTCATTTCAGCCAAAGATAAACAGGGAGCGGGTCTCGCTAATGCCGAGTTATTTGCATGAAGCCCCGCGTGTTAATTCGCTGGACTAGCCGCGATGAACGAAGCTGGCGGACGGATGTGGGCGAATGTCGTTATGAATCGGTGCTGGTAAATTAAATGGCAATAAATCAGATAACAGCTGTGCACAAGGTTAATGCGATCTACAATGAACGATCCGAGATGAGGGTCTGGAAATGATGGAAACAACAGCTGGCCGGGAATTCCCATTGCGGGAGGCACATGAGCTTGTCCGCGATCTGATGACGCCCAATCCCTGGATTTACTGGGGAGATTTTCTCTTTCATATCTCTCTGGGCTGGGTTTCCTTTGTAGCTGCCCTGTCGATGCCGCAGTTTTCCTCCTGGCAGATCATATCCGCGATTATTGCCACATTTGCTTTTTATCGCGCGGCCATTTTCGTTCACGAACTGGCCCATTTAAAAAAGGGCACGTTCGGACTGTTTCGTCTGGTATGGAATATCATTTGTGGTATACCGTTGCTGGTTCCCTCATTTACCTATGACGGTGTACACAACGATCATCATAAGCGCGACGTCTACGGGACCAGCAAGGATGGGGAATATATTCCCTTTGCTACCCAGAAACCGGTGGCAATGGTCGGTTATGTGATGCTGTCGTTTATGCTGCCTTTTTTCTTCATTGTCCGTTTTCTCATTCTTACGCCTCTGTCTTATCTGATTCCACCGCTGCGTAAATTTATTTGGGAGCGAGCTTCCTCGCTGACCATCGATATGACCTACAAGCGCGCACAGAATGCTATCCGTAACGATAAGCACTGGCGGCTGCAGGAGTTTGGTGCTTTCGTATTTGTAACAACAGCCGTAATTTGCATTGCGTTGGGAGTGCTGACCTACAAGGCCCTGGTTCTCTGGTATGTGATTGCAATGTTTATTTTCTTTGTGAACTCACTACGCACGCTTAGCGCCCATGCCTATCGTAATCCCGGTGATCATCAGATGGAGTTTACCGAGCAATTTCTCGATTCCATCAATGTTCCGGGTAATTTGTTTCTTACCGCCCTATGGGCTCCTGTTGGCCTGCGCTATCATGCGACGCATCATCTCTTCATGAGCTTGCCCTATCATAATCTTGGCAAGGCCCAACGGCGGCTGGTGAACGGTTTGAGTGATAACACCCTCTACTTGAAGACCATGCGTACTGGCATGTGGGATGCACTGCGGCGCATCTGGGATGAGGCTTCGGCGTCGACTTCGGCCTCGGCCTCGAGACGTGATGCGCCCCTACCCGGCGCTGCCTTGAATGATACAGTCAGGCAAAAGAACGCGTAAGCCGGGTTCTTGGTATGAAATCAGGATGGCTTTTTGCCGGTTGGCAGGACGCGAACTAACCCCGCAGGGCAAGCGAAGCGGGGAGCGCAAATAATGACCGGCGGCTCAAAGCTCATACGCACCGCGAAGTAACCGAAAGCATGACAAGTTCCCGGATTCTATAACCCGGCTTTCTGCTTCTCCCAAAGCGGCACGGGAGGGTTCCAGATTCTGTCTCGTAGCTGACCTTGGCGCTTTTATATCTGCTGCAGCAGGGTTCTTGCCTTGTTGATATCCGGAAAGTCCTTTCCTGTCGCCAGCAATTGTTCAAGTTCTTTCCGGGCTTTAGCCTTGTCACCCGCTTTGACCAGTCCGAGCACAAAGTGATAGCGAATCTCCGTCAAGTCTGGCGCCAGCGAGACTGCTTTCTGCAAGAGCGGCAGGCCGCGCGTAGTATTGCCTTGCTCTACCAATATCCATCCGAGAGTATCCAGTATTGCCGGGCTTTCCGGGGCCAATTTATAGGCCTTTTCGGCATATTCCAGGGCCAGCGGGTCCTTCTCCTGCTGGTATGCCGTCGCAAGGTTGTTCAACGCAGGCACATAGTCGGGACTTTCCCGCAGGATGATTCGATATTGTTCTATGGCGGATTTCATCTGCTGGTCCGCGAGGTAGATCCCAGCAAGGTACATGCGGGCTGATGCATCGTCAGGCCGTTCCTTCAGCCATTGGAGTAAACGGATGTTTGCTTCCTTGCCTTTTCCGGCCCGGCTAAGCGACGCATGCAATTTGATCATTAACGCTGGATCTTTATTGAGCACCCACGCTTGCTCATAAGCCTTTGCGGCGAGGGCGGGATTCTTCTGTCTCATCTGCAGATCCCCTTCCGCCGCGTAGCCTACGGGTGATTTTGCATGCTGTTTTTGAATCTCACGGGAAAGTGCGATAGCTGTATCATTATTTCCTTTGCGGGTCTCAAGCATGATCTGCGCCAATTTCGCGTCCAGATAATCCGGTTTCAGCGCCAGCGTTTTTTTGAGTGCGTCGGATGCGGCAGGCAAGTTCTCCATTGCGATGTGAAGAGAAGCGATACGGAATTGTGCGAGAGGAGAATCCGGTAGCATGGCAGCAAGTTTATTATAACTCTCCAGGGCACCGGCCTTGTCATCGTTGGCAAATTGGGCTTGTGCCAGCAAGTCCAGAACATCCGCATTGTTCGGGTGCGTGGCTTGCAGTTTTTTCACAAAATTCAGAGATTTTTGTTTTTCTCCGATACGTAAATAGTGAGCTGCCAGAACCATGGCGGGCTGGAGCGCGTCAGGATTCTCCTGACTGGCTCTTTCCAGCCAGGCCGTCGCCTCCTTATTCTGTCCTTGATTGAGAGCAATGCCGGAAAGCGCGGTCATGGCCTGAATATTCTTTTTATCTTTCTGCAGAATGGCTTCAAAACGCTTCTTGGCAGCATCCGGTTTTTTATCTTGTAGATCAAGCTGAGCAAGATTTGCCACAGCAGGAAAATAGGTTGGCTGAAGAGAAAGCGCCTTCTCAAAACTTGCACGTGCGTTAGGCGTATCTTTTTTGCTGAGGTAGATCCCTCCTTTTAAATTTTGAATAAAGGGGTTGTCTGGATGTTCCTTTTCAAGAGTCCTCGCCGTGGCGAGCGCCTTGTCGAATTCCTTGAGGCGAAGGTGGGTCATGACTAGCAGAATGCCTGCTTGAGCCGACTTGGGGTCCAGTTTTGTTGCCTTCTCCAGCTCGGCTACGGCACGAGAGTTATCGCCCTCTCCCAGCTTGCTCATGCTTAGCGCGGTATGGAGCATCGCATTTTCCGGCGAGATACGACTGGCTGCTTCAAAATACTCCGTTGCCTTGACAAAATCTTTGGCTTGCATATAGGATTCACCCGCAAGGGCGAGTAATTGGGGATCTTGCTGCACGTTCTTGAGTGCGGGATTCAGCAGGGCAATCGCGCGCTGTGGCTGGCGGTTTTTCAGCAAAACTGAAACCATCAATTTGCGTGCGTAGAGATTTCCCGGATCTCTGTCCAGATAAAATTTCAGATGTTGCTCTGCTTGTGGTATTGATCCCAGCTCAAGTTGAACTGCCCCTGCAAGCAATACGCTGGGCAAGTGTTCCGGTGATTTGCTGAGCACCTGTTGCAAGGATTCCAACGCGGCGGTATATTTTTTCTGAGAAAAATCCAGCAGCGCCTGGGTATAAAAAGCCATCAGGTTCCCGGGCGCAACCTTGCGTGCCGCGTCGATATCCGCCTTGGCGGCTTCAAATTTTCCAGTATTAATCTCTATGAAGGCTTTGTTGATTAACGCGGAGGCGTTACTTGGCCTTAACTTTACAACCTGATCGTAAGCCGCAAGGGCCAGATCAGTTTTTCCCTGGACGCGTAGCAGGTCGCCTCTAAAAAACCATGCGTCCGCATCCTCCGGATTTTGGGTTACTGCTTGCTCCGAAAAGCGCGTTGCCGCCTCGATATCCTTTCCGACAAGCGAATATCGCGCCATTCCGATTAACGCATCGGAGTAGCCCGGTTTGTCCTGAAGCGCCTGCTCGAACAATTCTTTGCCTTCCTTGGTTTTACCCAAGGCCAGAAAAGCGTTTCCTCGCAATGTCAAAATTTCAGCAGAACTCTTGCTCTCGGAAAGTTGTTTCGTTTCATCCAGAATCTGCTGAAATTGACCTAGATTCAGCAATGTTCGACCTAAATCCGGCAATACCTTGGCGGGACTCATTCCCAGGTTCAAAGCCCTGCGGAGTTCCTTCTCGGCTGATTGTAACTCGCCGGTTTTGTTATAAATCGTACCCAGGAGATAACGGGCTTCGGCATCATCCGGATTTTTCTGTAATACGTTTTTAAGCTGGATAATGGCAGCCTTGTCATCTCCCTTTTGCTGATATTGTCTGGCATCAGACATTAGCTTCTGGGCATCCTCGGTTTTGCCACAGCCGGCAATGCCAGTTCCAATCAGTGTAATCGAAGTCACAAGCGTCAATAAGTTTTTGGTTGCGGTCGCGACGCTTAGGTTACGCATAAATCTTCCCTTTCCATTAGCGATTGTATTCATATTAAACGCTGCTTAAAAAACCTGATGTCCGCAAATGCAGTAGTAGCACAACGGATTGTATTGTATAGGAAGTGTCGAGCCTGGCAGTTGAAAATCATGCGTGTATGCCCTGATCATTCATGGATGAACTCGATGAGAAGACTTCATTCATTGTAAAGGTTTGTAGTAATGCCCACGTTTTTATTTGTAGTATGGATAGCCTCTGCGCAGCAGGTCTATCTTGATTGGCATTATCGGGAAACGCGCTTTCGCCAGTCATCTTATCACCATCATTACCCGGTATGATATGCTGGTATCTGCCAGGTCCGGAATTGGCCTTTAGTACAGGTTACTTTATGGGGATTCGGGCCGATAATTCAGAATGACGCAGCGATTATTTATGTTTGCCATGAACAATAATGGAGATAACTATGAGTGTGGTAGCTGTGGTGGGATTGGGCTACGTAGGATTGCCCCTGGCGGTCGAATTCGGCAAAAAACAGCGGACGATAGGTTACGATCTCTCTGCCAGCAAAGTCGAGAGTTATAAGCGTTGCGTAGACCCTACCGGCGAAGTGCCGTTTGATGATTTTCAGGCCGCCAGTCAACTCTCCGTCACCACGGACCCTTCCGAGTTAGCGCAGGCTGACTATATCGTGGTGGCCGTGCCAACGCCGGTGGATCTTGCCCATCAGCCGGATTTTGCATCGCTTGCCGGCGCAAGTCAGACCGTAGCGAAGCATATGAAGCAAGGAGCGATTGTCATATACGAATCCACGGTGTATCCGGGTGCCACGGAGGAAATCTGCATTCCAGTACTGGAGAAACATTCCGGTATGAAATGGAAAAATGATTTTCACGTCGGCTTTTCTCCGGAACGCATCAATCCCGGTGATAAACAGCATAGGCTGACCACTATTTTGAAGGTCGTGTCGGGAGATGACGACGATACACTGGAGAAAATTGCGGTGCTTTATGAAAGCGTGGTTACCGCTGGTGTACATCGCGCATCCAGTATCAAGGTCGCAGAAGCCGCGAAAGTGATTGAGAATACACAGCGTGACCTGAATATTGCATTAATGAATGAGCTGGCCATCATTTTCGATAAGCTGGGAATTGACACGCTGGAAGTTCTCCAGGCGGCAGGTACCAAATGGAATTTTCTCCCTTTTCGTCCTGGTTTGGTAGGGGGGCATTGTATTGGCGTGGATCCTTATTATCTTACCCACAAGGCGGAGATGATCGGGTATATCCCCCAGGTTATTCTGGCTGGGCGCCGTATCAATGACAGTATGGCAAAATTTGTTGCGGAACAAACAATCAAACAAATTATCAAGGCCGACATTAACGTCCGGGGTGCGCGAGTGAATGTTCTGGGATTATCTTTCAAGGAAAACTGCCCCGACCTGAGAAACTCTAAAGTTGCCGACTTGATTAATGAACTTAAGTCCTACGGGGTTGAGATCCACATCCATGATCCTGTCGCGGACCCTGAGGAAGCTCGGCATGAATATGGTCTGGAGCTTGAGTCATGGGAAAATCTGCCGTGCGCGGACGCGATAATCGTGGCGGTTTCACATCGGGAATTTACCGGCAGACCCTTGACTGATTTTCAATCCAAAGTTACCGATAAAGGATGTTTTATTGATGTTAAATCCCAGCTCGACCCAACAGCGCTAAGGGCGGCTGGTTTTAACGTCTGGCGACTTTAAGCCCAGTCGGGTGGTTGAGCGTTCATTTTTTGCTTTTTTTCAGTTTTGCCTATGATCCACCAAGACTTTCCGCATCATTTGACCTTGCCTCCTTTGATGATCTCGTTACCGGGCGGATTTAGCTTGCAAAAGCAGGTTGGCCAGGTATGACAAGCTATCAGGATGTCCTGCAGCATCTGAAGAATCATCAATATCGTTGGTTGGTTACGGGCGTTGCCGGCTTTATCGGATCTAATTTGTTGGAGGCTTTGCTCAAGCTGAACCAGAAGGTGGTTGGGTTGGACAATTTTTCGACTGGCCATCCGCATAATCTTGAGCAGATAAAAGAGCTAGTTGGAGAAGAGGCGTGGCTGAATTTCAGTTTGATTGAGGGGGACATCTGCCAACTTGAAGCTTGCAGGGATGCATGCAAAGGCGTGGATTACGTGTTACATGAAGCGGCCCTTGGATCCGTGCCGCGTTCCATTCAGGACCCCATCCGCACAAACGAGAGCAACATTTCGGGTTTCCTGAATTTACTGGTGGCATCACGTGACGCCCCTGTAAAGCGTTTTATATACGCGGCATCCAGTTCCACCTATGGCGATCATCCCGATTTACCGAAAATTGAATCCGTGATTGGCCGGCCACTCTCACCTTATGCCGTGACCAAGTATGTTAACGAACTTTACGCCGAAGTATTTGCGCGTTGTTATGGTATGGGCACCATAGGCTTGCGCTATTTTAATGTCTTTGGTCCCAGGCAGGACCCGAGTGGCGCTTATGCGGCAGTGATTCCTCAATGGATCGCCGCGCTTATCAGGAACAAGACGCTGTATATCAATGGGGATGGCGAAACCAGCCGGGATTTTTGTTTTATTGAGAATGTTATTCAAATCAACCTTCTGGCGGCATTGACCGAGAATCCCGATGCGGTCAATCAAATTTACAACGTGGCAATCAATGAACGTACCAGCCTTAATCAACTCTACGAAATGATACGCGTGTTACTACTGGAAAAATTTCCTCATCTCCAGCATCATAAACCGGAATACGTGGATTTTCGCAAGGGCGATGTACGGCATTCGCAGGCCGATATTTCCAAGGCTGTCAGGATGCTGGGTTTTGCGCCGACCCATCGGATCAATGAAGGGCTCAAGCAGGCGCTGGATTGGTATATTGCCGATCTTGCACCCGAGAAGAATGGCGACGTAAAATAAACAATAGATGGTCGAAGTCCTTGTGGGGCAAGTTACCCTCGCTTCAGACTAATCCTCCCATTTTCCAGCTTCTACCAGCTTATTCTTGAGGCCGGGCAGTGGAAAGCCGAGTTCATAGGCTTTCTTTGCATAAGTTCTGGCCTGTTCATAATCTTTTTTCTGAACATAGAGCAAGCCGAGATTGTAGTTAATGGTGGGGTCTTCCGGCTGAAGGTTGCTGGCCTCTTTTAGCTGCGCAAAGGCTTCATCGTTTTTTCCCATTTTCATCAAATAGTTACTGTATATCATGCGAACTGTGCCGTCACTTGGCTTGAACCGGATGGCGCGATCGAATGCGCACCCCACGGAAAAATGTGCACCCCTCGGTTTCGCAGTCTTATCTCTAAGGCCAAGCTTTGCAAATGACGCTAATGCACGGTGATGGTTTGGAAAACGTTCAAGCGTATATGTCAAGTCTGCCCCCAAGTGTCCCGAAGCCCCTCCGGTCAGGTTTTCAACGTTTGGAGTAAAGTGGAATTTTTCAACGATGGGCAATTTTTTTTGCCTGTCATCACTATTTGTGTAGTCGCCACCCGTTGCCCCGTAGGCTTCGGTTAGCTCTCCGCAGTAAGGTTCTGCCTGAAGGTTTAACGAGACCGCAGAAATTATTAATGCGATCAGGTAAGATGCTAATTTCATAAAAGTCTCCTTCCAGGTAAATAATCCGGTCCGGACAATCGGTAAAGGTTCAAGATCAGGCTCGTTGCGCCACGCTATCAAGGAGATTGCTCAACTCCTTTGTTCTTGATCTACGCGAGCCTGCAAGCGCATTTTCCATCGATGCGATGGGAGCCTCATTTCCTTTGATCAATGCCAGAAAACGTAGCAGTTCCCGCATGATATCATTCCTGGAATCCAGGGGTGCCATCGTGTCGACTCCCACGCTGATTAATGCCGCGGCGGTATTTCCAACCGGGTCTGTCAGAGCCAGGATGGGACGGCGAGCACGTAGATACTCATAGAGTTTCGCTGGAATCTGGTTGTTGCAATTAGATGCCTGAAGAATTAGCAGACCGTCCGCAGCCAGCATTTCGGATAAAGCCTCGCGATAGGAAATGGGGGGCGCGAGCGAAACAATATCGCCAATCTTGTATTGATCTATCAGTTGAAGAAGATATTCATCGTGAGCGGTGGCCCGCAGGATCACGTGAAGGCTGGTGTGAGAAATCAACCCTTGCTGGGCGAGAGCCGCCAGGGCTTCAAAGAATTGCGTTGGGTCGCGTTCAGAAGGATAAATAATCCCGCTATGTATCAGAACGAGCCGAGCGTTTTTTTTTTGTTCCGTTATCCGGCTAGCCTCAGCCGCGGCAAAACTTTCTTCATCGTATCCATTCTCGATGAGATGGAAGCGCGAAGCGGGTGTTTGCGGAAACCTTTCTTTATAGTCATCAACCGCTCCGGGGGTAGTGAGAACCGCCTTGGTGCAACAGGTGACTGACTTTTTTTCGATCCACTGATACATTTGACGAGTAAGCCGATCGGGTGGATAGTCGACATCGGTCATTGGATCCCTGAAATCTGCAACCCATGGCAGTCTGGTCAATCGACTCAAAGTGAGTCCGATCAAATGCGCTGTCGCGATTGGATAAGTTGACCAGATGACATCGGGCCGGTATTTCCGGATCAGGTATAAACCCATGGGTATGGCTCCAAGCGACCAGGAGACCCAACGGTCTGGCAGTGCCAGCAGGCCGGGGTACCGTCTCATAAATGACAAGTGCCTGGACGTATCGAAACCAAATGCCCGATACACCGCTACCCGGTCCGAAATTGCTGCGACCTGATCGTTACTGGTACTGGCATAGGTTCTGGGATGAGCTGTCAGTATGATGGGTTCCCAATCAAATTCCGGGAGGTACCTGGAGAATTTGAGGGTTCGCAGAATGCCACTACTCCCGCGCATGGGAGGAAAGTGGAATGCGATCATTAAAACCCTTTTTACCATGATTCAATCCATTCCCTTGTCCAGACCGCGACCTGGTCACGCCACTCGCGCCGTGAAAAGGTATGGGTGGCCTCAGGTAAATTGAGCCGGGATACGCGCGGAGAGGCCAGCAGTTTTTGCCACTCGGGTGAACCGTTCACCACGTCCAGAAACTCCTGAGCCGTGAGATCATTGCCGCTGGTAATCAGGAGTAGTCTTCCTCCAAAACGGTTGAGTCCGGTGAACATCCGCTCCGGCAGGGGGGCACGATCGCAAGATTTGATCCCATCCATATTCGTGATTGCCACCGTACTTTTTTTTTGTTTTAAGACTGCGCCGACAGTCTTCGAAAATGATCGAATCGCCTCCGAATAATTAAAGCGTCCCTGTAATATCTTGCTCCATAAGCGTAGCTCAAATAGTCGGGCAATATAATAATGTTTCAGATAGACTTTAGCAGCTCCTTCATTCGTCCGTGCCCACGGATTAAGCAGTACCAGCCCCGTTACACGTTTATCCTGATGAGCATAGAAAAGCGCAGCCGACGCGGCGTCACATAATCCCCAAATCACCAGTTCATTGAGAGACGGAACTTCGTTCAGAAAGCTATCAATCGCGCAGTGCAGATCGTCATGCAAATCTTCGAATGTTCTCACATCTCCTTCGCTATCCCCCATTCCCCGGTAATCAAAACGCAGAACAGGCACACCATGAGCGGCAAGGTGGCGGGCAAGCAATGTGAATTGACGGTGGCTTCCAGCCCGGTATTGTGGTCCGCCCACTACGATCAGCACGCCTCTGGAAACGGAGGACTCGGGCAAGCTCAAAACTCCGTATAACCAGTTGCCGTTACATGAAAAGGTGAGTGCACGTTCCTCGAAATTCATGGAGCGCCATCGGCAAAAACGTTTGTCGTAGCCGATACCAATTCAGCGCATTCCGAAATCTCCTGGGTTGCCCAGAACGGCAGGCACGGCACAAGGTGCACATGCAAATCGACTCCATCCTGTTTCCACGTGCTTACAACCCTGGCTCCAGCGGGGGTCATGGGACGGTCCGGCTCGGCCACGATCTCGAACCAGTGCACGGAACTTCGCGTTACGATGAGTTCAGCCGCTTTCAGCGCATCAATAGCGGCAGCCAGATCCGGCGCAAGTTCGTAGCCAGCCACCTCAAGTGTTTCCCCACTTGCAAGGGTACTGCGCATCGCATGTGTCCCGGATGCTTTTTGGGTACCCTCGCCACTCGAGATCATTTCGTTAGCCAGCCGCAGGCGCAGAAACTGGGTGAGGAAGGATTCTCCGCTAATGATTGGTTGCCACAGGATGATCTTGTCAAGCGCATTTTCCAGATTCCTCGCGAAATCTAATGCCAGCAGCGCACCCAAACGCAAACCCCAAAGGCTGATGGGGGCAGTCACCCTGTTTTCCAGCCAGTTTCTCGCAAGGATCAGGTCTTGACTCCAAATATTCCAGCGAGCATCCGCAAATTCGCCGCTACTGTCACCACAGCCAAAAAGATCGATTTGCAATACACCAAGTCCCATCGCGGAAAATGCCCTTGCCTGTATCGCAGCCATCCGGCGGGATTTGTTCATCTCATCGCCAAATGGATGAACATAAATCAGTGCGCCACGGCATTCCTTGTCGGGGTGGGGGCCGTGATAAAGACAAAACCGCTCCCCGGAGCCGGTCTTCAGAAAAAAAGACTCGGCGGGGAGAGTACCCCGCAATTCCCTCATTCAGCCGATTTCTGCTCGACGAAGCGGGTCAGGCTGCCAAGAGTCTCAAAAGTGCTCGCACTGATCTCGTCATCGTCCACGGTGATGCCAAAGTGCTCTTCCAACGCAGTGATGACATTCACAACTGCCATCGAATCCAATTCAGGGAGGCTGCCCAGCAGGATTGAATCCTCCTTGAGAGAGTTTTTTCGCTCACCGAGGCTCAATACATCGGACAAAATGTTTTTTACTTCTTCAAGGTGCTGCATTGCTCACTCCATAGTTGGTTTGTCGTGGTCGGCAAATGAGTTTTTCCCGAGCCCCTGAGTGTTTAAACAAAATTCCGGAAAGGACTCTGGATTTAAAGATAGATGAAAATAAGGAGATATCGAGGCGAACGTGATTTGCCACCGTCCTGCACAAAAAAAAATGCAGCTGCCCAACGATACCGTGCCAAGGCGGGCATGGGCACCCAGCGAGCCGATATTGAATGCGGAAATGCGGCTACATGACCACAGAATATCGTTTTCACTCAAGACGCGGTTTGCTTCATCCCATAGCCGCGGAAAAGTTAACCCTAAACGGGAGTCTGGCGCCACATACACATCGAAATCCCACGCCGCCTGTTTTGCGGGCAGCGGAGTATAGCGTGCACGCACTTCATCCTCCTGGTAGCTCCCCAATAATAGCCACAGGAACCCAATAAACTGTTCCTCCTTAACCGCAACCAGGCATTTTGCACCCTGCTCGAATCGAGCCTCGATCGCTACTGCTGGCCTGGGGAATTGCCGGGTAATTTCGTCATGTGGCTGAATCACTCGAATTTCTATTTTCTTGCCTCTGCCCGGTGGAAGCAGGCTTGTCTTTGCCACCGGCTGCGCGATCAAGTAATACCTGTATAATCGCAGGTTCCCCTTGGAGATCATGACCAAAACTCTATTGAGCACGAAAAGACTGACATTGAACCAGCCCCATTGCTGCAACATCTGGTGAAACTCGTTCTTTCGGGCTGTTATTGATACCATAGTGCTCGCAACACATTGATGAGCCCGCTCATCTAATCTAATACGGGCGACCATCGAGGTTTAGTAGTTTTAATCTGCCATGCCGGTTACTGCGGTTATTGAACAGGTAGGTCGAATGCGGGATCGAGCGAGGGCTCTTCCAGCTGACTTTTCCCGTACATTCCGGTAAATTCCGCCGTTTCGGTACTTGGAGTAACGCCGCTTTTATCCGGAAACACCTGCGATTATTTCGCTAGAAATTAGATTTTGCCCTGTTCTGATTTTGGTGCGCGCTTGGCACATTAATAAAATTTACTAATAGTACTATAAGTCGTATGAAGTATTAAGTAAAAGTGAAAAGTGACTTCACTTTCCAGCGCATTATGGGCGGATCGTTTCAGTATTTTTACTTTCCGTGTCGAATTCCATTCCTTGTTTTCGTGGCTGAGAGTGTTGGGAATTAAAATCGCTATCACCTGCCTTTCTGGATTCAACTACCCAAATACGGAACGCTGTTAGCTGTGGCGTTCTCTGGACGGCGAGAATATCACCCAAGTGGAGTTCGAGGCCGAGCTATCCGGTTTTCTTGAACCTATGCGGAAGCTTCGGTGGAGCATGTGGGCACAGGCAAAGCAGGTAACGATTGTCACATAGTGTTATGTTATATTAACAAACTAACGCTTGGTTATGACGTTATTCCTCAGATCGAATGACAGCAATCATCAGTGGTATCCGATTAGAGCCACATTCGATCAGTTGATCCCGTATTCTGGTGTTACCCAAGTCCAAGTGTAACGGAGTGAATCGTCTTAACCATAGGCTGCGCAAACTTCCAGGATTCAAACCCGTGTTTGAAATATGCTTTGGGAACACGGTTCTTACATCAAACTACCGTTAATTGTCGTAGTTCAAACCCCAATCCACGAACTAAAAAATTGACCCTTATGGCGCAGACCCTATGGCGAATCTGAACGTAGTGATGATTTTGCCGACGTATAACGAGCGAGATAACATCGGTAATATAATCGATGCATTACAAGTGCAGTTTCGACATATGCCACATGACATGCACATTCTGGTGGTAGACGACACTTCGCCGGACGGAACCGCGGATGTCGTGCGGGAGAAACAAGTGACTTATTCTAACGTGCATTTGTTGATGGGGCAGAAGGCTGGGCTTGGAGCGGCTTATATCCGTGGGATGATTCATGCAATGGATAAGCTCCAGGCCGATGTCGTGTTCGAGATGGATGCAGATTTTTCTCACAAACCGGAAGATGTGCCTCGATTAATGGCCGCTCTTGATCAGGGAGCCGATTTTGTAATCGGAAGCCGCTATGTGAAAGGTGGATCGATCCCGAAGGAATGGGGGGTGCTGCGCCGCATGAATTCCCTGGGGGGAAATATCGTTGGGCGTTATATTGCGGGCGTCTACAAGATTCGCGATTGTACCGCGGGATTTCGGGCGATCAAGACCTCACTGTTAAGGAGAATCATATTTGAGGATCTTCGTGTCCAGGGCTACGCCTTTCAGGTGGCATTGCTTCATAAGGCTGTGTCGCTAGGTGCGATTGTTAAAGAAGTTCCGGTGGATTTTGTTGACCGGACCGAAGGGGAATCCAAACTTGGAATCTCGGACATTATCGAGTTTATCCTGAATGCCTGGTGGATCCGGTTGCATAGCTCGAAAACTTTCATCAAGTTTGCCATAGTGGGATTGTCCGGCGTAATTGTGAATCTTGGTGTGTTCACGCTGCTCCTTCAGGCGAACGTCAACAAGTATCTTGCTTCACCTATCTCGATCGAGGCGTCGATCATCACGAATTTCTTGCTAAATAATTACTGGACCTTTCGTCAGCGCAAATCCCGCGACCACTTACGCATAAAGGGTCTGAAATTCAATATGGTATCTCTCGTATCTCTGGTGGTAAGCTATTCAACGTTCGTGGTGCTATCAATACTGTTTCCCGCGACACCCCCAGAGATTCACCAGCTTGTGGGCATTGCCCCCGCGATGTTCATCAATTATTTCCTGAATTCTTATTGGACATTCAAGCATGCCCCCGACTCCCGGAATTGAAACAGCGGCATACTTGAAGCGCGCCCCTTGAAAATGGATGCCAGAGCTTACGGCAGTGAATGAAGGTGTGCACCAAGGGATATGAGTGGCTTCCGGCCGAAAGCTATAGTGCAAAAATAACGGATGCTGGCCATTGCTGGACGATTTTCCGCGGAGCAGGCTGTGAAGGCCGGACAATTAACAAAGTATGTTGCCTGATCTGATTGCCGCTCAGCTGCGGAATAGGATATAGCGACGAAGTAAAACTCACCGCCCGAAGGGCGCGCGCAGAAGTTTCTACGACGACGTCGATACTGATTCGGCGTTTCAAAGCAAATGGTCTGCTGTGTATAGCTATCACTGTTTCCGACAAGTTGTCGACAATCGGTTCGCGCTGAACACGGACATTGTGGCGCAAGGCGGAAATATGCGGATAAACCGACGCGGGCATCTTGCCGGCGTTGACTATTTCGAAATTTCAAGCGCGAAGTTGAGTCATCCTCACGGAAATTTTGTCACCGGCGTTTTTGGCACGTGGCATTATGACGAAGCACTCGGTGCTTTTGTTGCCTTGGACGAGATATCCAACGAGGGTGGAGGCGTATGAGATGCCGGTGTATGGCTATACAAACTGATAATGGCAATAGTTTCTGAATCAGAAACATATACATTGCTGCTTGCAGGGCTTGGTCTTATTGAATGGAGTGCACGCAGACAGTGCGTAAAGACTGGCGGGAGCATAATCACGGTTGAAGAAGGTCGGAATTTTACCGAGTAGATGTGCGGACGCCAGATACGGCGCAGGGTTGACCGCATTCATGGACTTAACACATATCACTGAATCCAACAGTTAGGCTCTTGCAATGACCATACAGGATGACTCAACCCGGATGCACATACAGCAACGCGAAACAGTTTTTGCGAGTTAACCCCCTGTTCCATGTCGTTTGCGCGCTCCTTCTACAAGCTTAGCCGCCTCAGCAAACAGCTCCGGATAGATTCGCATACATTCAGAGCGTTCGAAATAGACGCGCTGCTGATTTAGAGCCCGATTTGACTCATCTAGTTGAAATCCGAATACCTCCCAAGTATCTTGTTCACCATACGCCGCGTGTACAAAGTTGGCTGGGGAGAATGCCACATTCAGCATTACGGTACCCAGTTCCTTTTTGAAGTGCCCCGCTTCCCAATACCAGCGGGTAGGAGATTTACGATCTCCTTTCTCCGGAATTTTTTCGCAATTGTAGCTGCCGTAGCCGCTAAAATCGAACAAGTTGACACGTACCGTGGGATGACGTTGCCGTGCGGCGGATACCTCGCGGGTCATCAAGCTTTTCCATTCCTCGAATGCAGGCCACAATCCTGCTTCCTCAAAAAGAGCGAGTATTTGAGCATGATAGGGATAGATGATTAATTTAACGTCGCTGTGGGACTCGGCTGCCGTGTCGAGAATGGCGCGCAGATGATCAAAATCAGCAAGACTGAGCGAACCTTTCGCTTTTTTGAGATAGGTTTCCGTATTTTCTAGCGCTCTCTGCTGAAACAACGCATAGTGGCCTTCTTTGCGAACCATCGATCCATATTCATTCAGCGGATTGAACCCTCTAGGGGTTATCGTTTCCGTTTCATTATTATGCTGGATGAACAACGTATGAAAGGCGTCCTTCACGGAAGCTAGGGAGAATAAAGTATCGAAACGCCAGAACCAGCGGGTGATCGGATGTCGATCATCTATTCGGCGAGCCTGCGGTACGGCGAACGTCGATTTTTGCGGTACCGTCATGAAATCAAGAAATTCCACACCAAGGACAATAACCTTGGGTTTGATACCAATTTGGTGCAAGTATTCCACTTGTTCGTGGGCGTTACCAATGCCAGTCCCCGGTATCGCGAGGTTATATGCTGACATGCCATGTTGACCGAACACGGGTTCACCTGGATCGAAACCCACTTCAGCACGGGAGTGACCCAGTATGAACGCATCAGGGCGCATTGCGGCGGCTTGCGTAAGCTTGATTTCGTTCTGATAACGCGTAAGTCCGGGCTTGATAAGGTTGAAACCAGCACGAACCACGATGCGGTATTGATTATATGGGTCCACGATTACTACCAAAGCCACGGCAATCGTAATGCCAATCAAGACGTAAATCGCGAGATAGCGTAGAAAGAGCAGCGCATGGGGTGACTTTGGCATTGTTGCTCGCGCGTCAGAATTGGAAGTAAAGGAATTCGTTCGGACGATTCAACGATAGCAGACTGAGCAGCGTCAGGAGGCCGAGAAAAAACGCCCAGCGGGGTGATGGTGACCAGGTCAGCCAGCGTGTCAGGTGTCCGTTGGTGATTTCCGAAGATGCCTTGAAATCGAGGGCCGGCTCAAACCGGTGAATGAGTTCCTGCGTATTGGGCAGGAAAAACGCGATCCCCGCAGCGAAAATAATCCATCCCCACGTTTCAATGAAGCGCGAGCCTCCGCCTAAATAGAAGCTGACTCCAAAGTTCTGGAGAGTTGATGCTAATGTTCCAATTCGATTCCCAATGGCTTCCGGCAATGCAACACCGAAGCCGCCTGTCATGCCTCGAACAATTTCCCAAGAGGTCGCGAGGTCGGGTGAGCGAAAAAATACCCACGCAAAACATACTGCAACAAAGGTCATAATAGTAGCGATCAGCTTCCATGCCACCGATTCAGAAGGAAAATTCAAGCGTTTCGAAATCGCAACCCAAGTGTGATGAATAACTAGAAAGAGACCATGGAGGCCACCCCAAATGATAAAATTCCAGCCGGCACCGTGCCACATGCCACCCAGAAGCATGACAGACATCAGATTGCGGTAACGGTTGAACGAACCAGATCGACTCCCCCCAAGCGGAAAGTATAAATAATCGCGAAGGAAACGCGACAGTGTCATATGCCATCTCCGCCAAAACTCGCTGATATTGGCTGCTTTGTATGGGGAATTGAAATTGAGAGGAAGCTTGACTCCAAACAAACGCGACAAGCCAATGGCCATATCCGAGTATGCCGAGAAGTCGAAGTAAAGTTGAAAGGTATAAGCAAGCACCCCACCCCACGCAAGCAATAATGAGGGTGAACCCGTGTTTTCGAACAAAGGGCTCGCATACGGGGCGAGATTATCGGCGATCAGTACCTTCTTGGCGAGGCCGATGCAAAATATTGTGAAGCCCACAGCAAAGTTGGTGGGTGAAGGCCTGTATATTCTTTCATCGGCGAATTGTGGCATCATTTCCTTGTGATGCAGCACCGGCCCGGCGATGAGATGAGGAAAGTAGGTAACAAACAATAGGTAATGGACGAATCGATATTCGTTTACCTTACCCTCGTACGTGTCAACGAGGAAAGCGATCTGGGTGAATGTATAAAACGATATGCCAATTGGGAGAACAATATCCAGCGTTTGGAAATCGGCTCCATTTAGAATGTTGATTGCGTCCAGAAAGAAATTGGCGTATTTGAAGTAGACAAGCAAAAGTAGATTGAATGTAACTGAAAAGACCAGCCAGTACTTCCGAACAGGTTTAAGTGCTTGTGCAATGCGTAGACCGGCACAATAATTGAACCCGATTGAAGCAAGAAGCAGGGGGATATACCGGTAATCCCAATACCCGTAAAAAAATAGAGACGCTAAAGCAAGCCATCCCGCCGCCCATGTATGGTTACGGCGGCCCAGCCAGAAGAAAACTACAACTATGACTGGCAGATAGATAAAAATGAAAATAAAGGAATTAAACAGCATAGGTTAAGAAGTGCCGGTTACGGTTACGTGAGGCAGTGCAGCAGTATGGCATTATAAAACGCATAAATGTCTTTCGGAACCGGCCTTTGGTACAGTTATATTACGGTAACCTTGATATATATTTTCACTCTCCAAGCCTCAGCAAGGTCGCGCCGTGGTCCAATATAGATCGGGTAACGTTTGATGTAGAGGAAGCTTCGCGGATGGCTCAGCCCGGCTCACCGGGGAAAACAGTGGGCCTCTAAGCTATTTCCCTTCTTAAAATTCTTCTCATAAAATGGGCTTGAGATGGAAAATAACTATTAAGAGGTTGATTTGCAATGTATTAACGGAAAATAATATTAATGCGAATTCTTCATATACTTGATCACTCCCTTCCACTGCATAGCGGCTATACTTTCCGCACCTTGTCTATTCTGAAGGAGCAACGTGCTCTGGGGTGGGAAACCTTCCATCTGACGGGGCCGAAGCAGGGAAATTGCGGAGTGCTTGAAGAGGATGTCGATGGATGGCATTTTTATCGCACCCTACCCGCGATCGGTCTCACGTCTAAACTACCCATCGTGAACCAGACCGCCGTCATCGATCGCCTGACTCACCGGTTGAATGAGGTAGCTGAAGTCGTCAAGCCGGATATTCTGCACGCTCACTCCCCTGTCCTGAATGCCATACCCGCTTTGCGGGTGGGTCGGCGCAGGAGTATTCCAGTCGTCTATGAGATCAGGGCTTTCTGGGAAGACGCTGCAGTGGACCACGGTACCAGCCGCGAATGGGGCATTCGATATCGCCTTACCAGAGGATTGGAGAGTTACGCGCTGAGGCATGTTGATGCTGTCACCACCATCTGCGAAGGGCTGCGAAGCGACATCCTTGGGCGGGGTATCGCGCCGGGAAAGGTTACTGTCATACCCAATGCCGTAAATATTGAAAATTTTAGCCTGAACGATTCTCCCGATTTGCAACTCGCCAAAGACCTCGGCCTTGATGGCAAGCTGCTGCTTGGTTTCATCGGCTCGTTCTACGCATATGAAGGCTTGAGTATCCTGCTGCAGGCACTTCCGGAGATGCTTTCCAGCAATCCGGACATTCGCGTCCTGCTGGTTGGCGGCGGTCCCCAGGAACAGGAATTGAAGGCGCTTGCCATGCAACTGGGTCTGGAAGACAAGGTGATCTTTACCGGCCGTGTTCCTCATGATCAGGTGCAGCGCTATTACAATCTGATCAATGTACTCGTCTACCCACGGCTTAGGATGCGGCTCACTGATCTTGTAACACCGCTCAAGCCGCTTGAAGCCATGGCGCAAGGCCGGCTTGTCGTGGCTTCGGATGTGGGGGGGCATCTCGAACTGATCGAAGACGGAAAAACCGGCATTCTTTTTAAGGCAGGCACCCCTCACGCCTTAGCAGCCAAGGTTTTGGACCTTCTTGCCAGACCGGACCTGTGGCCCGGTCTCCGGGCCGCGGCCCGAAACTTTGTGGAAACACAGCGAACCTGGCAGGGCAGCGTCGCTCGCTACAAAAACGTATACGGTTCACTTGTTCGCAAGGACTCGGAGTGATGGCATCGGGCATGCGCATCGGACTGGTGGGACCTCTGCCTCCGCCTTCCGGAGGGATGGCGAATCAAACATTGCAATTGGCAAAATTGTTGCGCGCAGAAGGCGCCACGGTGGAAGTGGTTCAGGTTAACCGTCCTTATCGCCCACATTGGGTTGGCGGACTCAAGGGGATCCGGGCGGCGTTCCGGCTTATACCTTATCTGGCTCATTTATGGCAATCCGCGGCTAATGTGCGGTTATTTCATGTGATGGCGAATTCGGGGTGGTCATGGCACCTCTTTGCCGCCCCCGCAATCTGGATAGCCAGGATCAGGGGGATACCGGTCATCGTTAATTACCGGGGAGGCGAAGCGGATGCTTTCTTTGACAAATCCTTTGCCTGGATCAAACCCAGCCTGCGCCGGACAGATGCGATCATTGTTCCTTCGGGTTTTCTCGAAACTGTGTTTGGGAAGCGCGGTTTTCAGACCCGCATCGTACCCAACATTATCGACCTCAGCCGCTTTTCCGCTGAGACCGGTATGGCCGCTCTCTTGAGGACAGATGCCCCGCATATCATCGTTACCCGCAATCTGGAGTTAATCTACGACAATGCCACGGTGTTGCGTGCCTTCAGTATCGTCAGACAAACATTTTCCACGGCGACACTTACCATTGCCGGCACCGGTCCGGAGCGGCAGGCACTTGAGAAGCTCGCGGCCGAGCTCGGTATGGCGGATGCGATAACTTTTACGGGCCGAATTGACAATGAAGGCATGGCCGATCTTTATCGTAGCGCTGATATCATGGTGAATCCCAGCCTCGCCGATAATATGCCTATTTCGATATTGGAAGCATTGGCTAGCGGTGTCCCGGTTGTCAGCACGGATGTAGGAGGCGTACCCTACCTGGTGGAGCATGGAGAAACCGCTTTGCTGGTGCCTGTAAAAGATCCGGTAGCCATGGCTGGAGCCATTCTTACGTTGCTTAACGAACCAGCCAGAGCCAGGAAAATCCGTGAGGCGGGCATCGCGTCGGTGCAGCAGTATACCTGGCCGAACGTGCGTGACCGATTGCTGGCGGTTTACGAGCATGTGCTGGCAAAAACAAACAAGCCGTTAGTGGATGGTGAAGGCTGATTAAGTTATGGGCTTATACACATCATTGATCTCGGGGCTGTTTTTCCCCCTCCACGAGCGTTTCAAGAAGCACAGCAGTGTAGTGGTGCGTGAGCAGATGGAAGTCTCCCAGTGGTGGGAAGACAAGCGCCTGAAAGCGCTGCAGCTTTCCAGGCTGTGCCAGCTGCTTACGCACGTCGAGACACACGTACCCTACTATCGCGAGCTCTTCACGAAGATTGGCTTTAAAGCGCGAGATGTCCATTCGCTATCCGATCTTGCCCACCTGCCGCTTCTCGACAAAACCATCATTCGCCACAATGTCGGGGCGCTCAAGTCGGAGAATGCCCGGCACCTTGCCCGTTTCAATACGGGCGGCTCCAGCGGCGATCCGCTGATCTTTTACATTGGCAAAGAACGTGTGAGTCACGATGTCGCGGCGAAATGGCGTGCCACCCGCTGGTGGGGAGTGGATATCGGCGACCCGGAGATCGTGGTCTGGGGTTCGCCCATCGAACTCGGCGCGCAGGATGGGGTACGTGCCCTGCGCGACCGGCTGCTCAGGACAAGGCTACTTCCTGCCTTCGAGATGTCGGCGCAAAAACTTGATCAATTCCTCGATGAGATTCGGAGCGTGCGGCCAAGAATGCTCTTTGGTTACCCCTCCGCCCTATCTCATATCGCCCGTCATGCCGCGGCAAAGGGACAGCGTATGGATGACCTGGGCATCCGCGTTGCGTTTGTGACGTCGGAACGGCTCTACGATGAACAGCGTCAACAGATCGGTAATATTTTTGGTTGCCCGGTGGCGAACGGCTATGGCGGCCGCGATGCGGGTTTTATCGCACATGAATGTCCTCAGGGCGGGATGCATATCACTGCCGAGGACATTATCGTCGAGATCGTGGATCAACAGGGCGCACCTTTACCTTATGGCGAGGCGGGGGAAATAGTCGTGACCCACCTTGCCACCCGAGACTTCCCTTTCATTCGCTATCGTACTGGCGACATCGGTGTATTGGATAGTAAGCCCTGCACCTGTGGGCGGGGGCTTCCTTTACTCAGGGAAATCCAGGGCCGTAGTACTGATTTTCTGGTTGCCCAGAATGGTACAGTGATGCATGGTCTGGCCCTGATTTATATCCTACGCGATTTGCCGCAGATTCTGGCCTTTAAGATCATTCAGGAAAGCCTGGATTCTACCCGCGTACTAACGGTTTCCGAGGAGGAGCTCTCCCCGGAACTTGTCGAGAAAATCAAGGTAGGGTTCAAAGCTCGGCTCGGACAAGGGGTGAGGATAGCAGTCGAGGAAGTCACGGAAATTCCGGCAGAAAAATCAGGTAAGTTCCGCTATGTGGTGAGCATGGTTGCTCCGGGTTAATGAAAAATGTCTCTTCCATGACATCCTATGGGCTAATAGTCTATTAGTGCATAGGGTCTCATGGGAGGCTTGCAATAGAAAGCATCGCATGGTTCAGATAGTGGATGGAATTGGTAATCCTGAATGGTCGAGCGATTCGAAGGGGACCGTAGCTGACTTGCTGACTCATTTAGTCCGAAATCAATATGGAACGTGCGGTTAGAGAGTTCTCTTTGCCATTAATGTATCGCGAGCGTTTCCGATAGCCTGGACTGCCCAGCGGTCGAAAATATAGTGTTTTAGGGACGACCTTGGAATGAGCTCGTGATTCTTGGCGTCCAGGTAAAGGGTTTCAATATGATCGGGCAGCACCGATAAGCCTGACGGCTTTATGCGTGCCCTGATCAACTGGTTCTGAAAATGTCTCAGACTGTAGCGTCTTAATCGGCGAATATAAAACATTGGGTCAAAAACTGAAGCCCACATTATGGATTCATAACGAAAAGTTGCGGTTGGGACAACCCGTGCAAGATCATGATTCCACCCCTTGCTCGGGTCAAGATTCCATAATGCTAAAGCCCCTATCAGGCTGTCATCTCCAATCAAGCCTTGAGGGAGTCGGATGCGTTGCGCCCGCAGCCGGCTAACAAAGTCTTGAGAGAGTGCGTACAAGTTACCCGCAAATCCACCATGCATGATAATGTCGTGCCGAAAAATACCGAGTGATATATTGTGATGGCTCGGGACGCCGGAGGCCGCGTTGACATTTTTGTCGCTCAAGAGCGATTCTTCAAGCTGTTGCAGCGATCCATTTTCGACCTGACAGTCTCCATCCGTAAAAAAATAGCTTTCGGCTTCAGGAGCAATCTCGTGGACAAAGTGATTCCATGCGTTCGCCTTATCACCGACTTCCAATACAATGACCCTTACCCATGGCGCCTTCAGTGCGTATTCAGTCACGTGAGCAACTGTATCATCGTTGCAACCATTTGCGATTACATAGCAGGTTGTGTTGGGAAGTAGAGGGGAAAGACGCAAGGCCTCAAGGCATCCAAGAATCTTGCGGGATTCATTGTGAGCGAAGACAGCAATTGCTCGTCGCCTTGACGCATCAGTGAAAGCGGTTGGGTCCAAGTGCATTAAATGGCAATCCCAAGATCAGTGTGGATAATCCAATTAAAAATACTATCGGTCGTGTTCGCCGCTATTGCAGTTAACCAATAATAATAGCTACGCAATAAACCTTTCAAGACGAGTCATCATGCAATCGTATTCCAATATGCTGCCATGCTTTCCCCGGTTGACGACAAATAGATTCATGAGAGAAAAACCAAGTGACTCAAAATACATCAAAGACTTTGTATAATGCGGACTTTCTTCATATATTGGTGTTACAGATAATTCCGCCTGTAGACCAATAATGTCATCAATACGATTTCCAATACCTTGAACTACCTCTATGTCATAGCCTTGAGTATCTGTTTTCAGAAAAACGCGAGGATTCTCAATCCCGGATACAAGTTCCGGAAATATTGAGTCCAAGCGTTTGACTTCAATCATTTCGACGTTTTTTTTTGCTTGGAACTTTGGCTCTAGAAAAGAGCTGAAAACGGTACCAGATTGTTCAATAATGTTAAATGGTTTTCTTGAATGTTCGTTGCCTAACGCAAAATTAAAAGTCTTCCAACGGGCATCTTCTTGAGATAAACGAGATAATTCAAGATAATCCTTCTGAATAGGTTCAAAAGAAAAGATATACCCCTCGTAGCCCATCATTCTAAGATGGTGCGCATATTTCCCATTATTTGCGCCTACATCGAAAACGCAATTTATTCCCCACTTCAAAAGGTAATCACATAAATATTGTTGCTCGTAAAGTCGCCTGACGGGTTGAGCCTCAGGGATTCTGATTCCAATTTTTAACGCCGCATGCGCCATAACTGTAAAGGCATCTTCAGTCAAATTAATCTCCTGAGTAATCGGATAACCTTGAGTAACGCATGCTCATTTGTGCGAGTATACGAACTGTCTATGTGTATAGGTCTAAGGCGGCTAGCTCGTTGAAATCGATATTGGTTAACCCGATGCCGGTTTTTTACGGGTTGCCACATCAAGTGCATCTGCAATTTCTCGGGGCGAACGACCTGCTGCCTGGTTATGAGCATAAGCGAATAGAATTGGCATAGCAAATTTGTCATCCTTCAGGCTCTCAATAAAAACCGATCTGAAGCAACCCGAGAGCTCCTTTTTTAAGCTATCTTTCGTGAACTTGATAACGTGACTCGGTTCGTCTATTGGACCCAGGCAGTTGTCGGGAACAAATAACATCAAAGTCCCCGAAGGCTTAAGGATTCGGCGTAACCCGTTTAGAAATCTCTGTCTCCGGATTATGTGCTCAAGCACTTGCGACGCTATGACGATATCGAATTGTTGATCGGGCAGGGGTAGATTGGGCAGTCGGGCGTGATGCATGGTAATCCCATGCCCGCTTAGAACCTCAACGGCACGACGGGAAACCTCAAGTCCCTCAAGATTTACATAGCCATGTTCCTTCAAGTATCGAAGGAGAGTACCGGTGCCACAACCGACATCGAGAATGCGGTCTGTGGTCGACGAAAGACTTCGCACCAGGTGATTCTTGGTCGGCCATTCGCGGGTGCCAGCCTGCCAGCTTATGTCAAAGGCCGCGTCCCAATACTCTTCCGATTCGTGCCGCGTATGAATGTTTGCCAGTAAATGGTAGCCGAGCGGAAAGTGTTCGGAAAAGAAATTTTTTATACGCCACGGTATCATATCATTACTCCTTTATCGGCTAGCCTCGAAGAATACTGTCCGGAAGTCGGCCCATAAACTCGCTACCCTCTTGCTAAACTTAATATGCGCATTAAGGCCGGCCGACTTACCGTAACCAGCAATACGGCATATATGACAATACCGATCATCACCGACAGGTACAACCGGTGAATGGGCTCAACACCATCCAGAATAGTCAATTTTGCAGCCATGACGCCAGCGTACATGCCAAACGCCATAAGCGCTGCCGGCGCCATGATCCTCCCAAACTCTACCGGATTAGTATTTAGCACAGGCAGAAAACGCCTGAGATTAAGGTAATAAGCCAGCAAGAACCCTGCGATCCAGCCAAAGCATACCCCGGTCAATCCCCAGAGGCTTCCAATAGCAATTGCGGTGGGAACGCATACTGCATTTGTCACAAGGCTGGCTAGAAAAAGATCCGCACGACCGATGCCGAGCAAAGCTGGCCTTACCAAAGGCCCCGTCATCTGCAAGGGGATGATGAATGTGATCAGTTGCAGAACAATAGTTGCGGAAAGCCATTTTGTTCCCAGCAAGACCATGACAAAGTCGTCGGCTACACTCGATAAACCCCATAGGACGGGAAAAAAAACCAGGCTGTTCGCTTCAATAGTGAAAAGAAATTTTGATTTGACTTCAGAAATGTCATTCTTGATCCGGGCATAGGCGGGGAACCCTACAGACGATAACATTCCCGAGATTTTGCTCATCGGTAGCGTCGCCAGATTGTAGGCAACCGTATAAAAGCCCAAGGTGGTGGTGCCAAGCATTTTTCCGATAATGACCACATCTGCCCGGGTATAAAAATAGTGCAGAACATCGGCACCAAAAATTCGGCTGCTGTAAGAGGCCAGTGCGCCAATTTTCTTGAAGCGGAAGGATGGGACTTTGGCATAGGGTTGGCCGGCCATAAAGCCCACCGTAGTGGTCAGGGTCGCCGCGAAATTTCCTGCGATTAGCGACCAGACGCCAAAACCCGCGTAGGCCATTCCCAGAGTAACGAGACTGGCGGCTATCGAGGCCATCGCACGTACTATTGATATCCATTTGAACCGCATCGCACGGACCATTAGTGCGTTAGGAATGACCAGGAATATGAGGATCAATAATTGGAGCGCAGATACGCGTATGATATCGACAAGACTCTCCTCGTTGAAGAAATTGGCTACCAAGGGGGCAATAAAATAAGTCAGCAAGAAAAGGAATAGATGAACAACGATGACCAACCCGAATATTGACCGGAGTTCTTCTTCGTGAATATCGTCGCGTTGTATGATCGCCGCTCCCAACCCAAGCTCTCGCAGGAGTTCCGAGAATCCGATTACAAGTGAGGCTATCGCGATCAAAGCGTAATCCTCGGGTGTCAGCAGTCGGATTACGATGATAGTCGCCGCCCAAGCTGCCGCCTGGCCTACGATCCGGCCGATAGCAGACCATCGCAGTGCTGAAATAACGTTAGTCCGAAGATCCATAGATAGGTGTTTTAGGGGTCAGATCTGGGTAAATTGGTGGAGCGGTGATGAACTTATTTTGCTTCTGCCGAGAGCAGGAAGTGACTCTTGATTCCCCAATTAGAAATACCACGGCAGAGTGCAACGGTGTTTCCAGGTCATGCGTTGTGAAATTTAGCTCATGTTTCCTGATAACGGCGATAATAAATACTCTTGCTCGATGATGCAGGAATGCGTATGTAGGTGACCCGACCCAATACCTTTAGCCCGGCTTTAATGATTCCGCGTTGAGAAGCTTCGTTTTTACAGTTGGCCATCATGTAAACGCGTTTAACCCCATTCTGGAACTGAAGATTTGACAGAAACTGGATCATGTAAGGATAAATTCCCAGGCCACGGCATTTATCCAATGTAAAACAATTAACAATTTCCACTTCACCCTCCTCCAGAACCAACCGCGGAAACGGTTCCTTCGCGTATTCAGCGGCGGTGTACACCCAGCTCATATGAACCAGTTCTTCATTTAAATAAACGCCGTAGGCAGTGTCAATTCCCCGTTTCACGTGATACAGCCTCGCTTGATCCGCAAATCTTCCGCTGCCATACGCAAGTGCCGATAAATCCTCTGCTGCCATCTTCCTTGTATCTAGATCTGTACGAAATTTGAAGGGCGGTATTTCCCCAGGGGTGCAGCCAAACAAAACCAGCCTGTTGAGATCAATAAGGGAACTCATTGAAATTCGATCGAACGGGAGCAGGCGCTTTAGATTAGCCTTGGCGAATGCAATAGCCGTTATTCGAGGTTTCTCCATGGGTGGCATGGGTTATTTAATGAAAATTAATCCCGCGTACAAAGTCGATCGTCGCATACCACTACTCAAATTATTGCGTTTCTTTTCGCGAATCAGAGTTATACGGACCGTTCCGGTTCCGGGCAACCGCGAGATCGACCCATTCCATGCCTAAATCGAACTGGTGGCGGAATTCAGGTTTGATATTTGATTCCCACCCAATAACCCTGAGCGTCCTGCCATGTTTCTCCAGAAGCGGTGCTTTCCGTAATATTGCACGACCGGCATTGGAAGCAATTTTGAAGTCTGCGCCAACAAATCCCCCTACACCTTGGAGCTCTTCTGAAACAGACTGAGTCTGAGGCATGCTAATCTTAGCTTTCCATCGAAGCTTGGCATTGAGCGGTCCATCATTGATAAATGGGATGCTTGATCCCAGGTTGATCCTTTTAAATCCCGCGCTTCTCGCCCAGTCGATGGTCTTAACCAATATGGCTGTGACCACACCCTCTCTCAATAGCTTTTCATCCCCGTTCTTCCACCCGACGACAGCGAGACGCAGTTCGTCGAGTCCCTCCGGGCATACTATACGGCCTGCGATCCATTCTGTATCTCGATATAAACCGAAAAAGCGTCCCTCCTGCAACAGGCTCTTCAGCGACTCCAGCCCAGAGGTAAAGGCTACCTCGCCATGTCTTTCCTTTATCGTTGGAAGTAACATTTCATGGTAGAAGTCTTCCAGGTCTGAATCGGCGGATAATTCCCGGATTTGGTAATTTTTCGCTCGAATTGCTTTTACCTGCTGTTTGAAAGTCTGGCTACGAATCAAGTTTTCGGTAGTATCCGTTAAATCGAGAACACAACTGACATATAGGGGAATGATGTGCCATCCCATTTTGACAGAAATGGGCTCAGTTAAAGGGTTTACCGGAAATAGCGCCAGATCGTAATCGGGTATATTGCTCTTCCTGCGAACTGCGTCGATCCAGCGGAATTTTCCAACGTATGACGCATCGGTTCGCTCGGTAAAAAAATGGTGGCTCCACTGGTTGTATTGCGGCAAATCCCCGAAATAGAGCAAGGTTGCCCGGCCGCCATCGCCGCCCAATTCACCCTCTACCCGATACCCTGGGAGCCACCAATTTTCCAGTGTATTACTTAAACTTGCCCCCATAATTTCGACTTTGCGCCTTAGCTTATCTGGCAAGACCGCGAGAGCCGTCTTTAATATAGGCTTAATCAAATTTGCGTCCTCGCAGCCCGCCCGACATGACTCGCCGTAGAAGAGAGGCACCCAAATTCCCGGGTTCAAATGTTGCTGACTCGAGCTCGATTTCGGTCACCGATCCAAAGCCGGTCTTGAATTTCCTCAAACCGGATTCTGGATCAGGATCATCGGTTCCGCCCAGGTTGAATACTTCTTTTCCTTCATCGCGAAGCGCACAGGCGATTTCATGAATGAGAAAATGGGCGGCCCCATAACCCATCCCTTCCGGACTGGTACCCTGAGTATGATTGTAACCGGCCTTTTCTGCTATCAATATGACATTGGAAGAAATAACCTGCCCTGTCAGAACGGCTTGAAAAATCTCTCCTGCGCCTGATTCAATCAATCGTAACAGGTTATTTGTCTCTACTGACGTTGTCACGTTCTCCCCCCGATCTTTTCTCCGCTGCATGGAAACGCCGATCAATCGGGCGTGGGTCTCAACAGCCTCAAGATCACGCGTTCGCCGCATTTCTATCCCGATCTTTCGCGCGCGCTTGATACTATAAGAATGCCCTTTACGCATTTTCGTCAAGGTATCGGGATGCTTTAGATCCAGTACATACTCCCATCGAGGCTTGCGGCTTTTTTCATAATTCAATTGTGGAATCCCACCCCCTGGTGAGCAAAAACTGTTTACCGAGAGATCGGAGATGCCGTTCTGGTGACAGAAGTCCATCAACGCTTGCCAGAAGGGTTCATTTACCGAAACATCGGGCACGGAGGGTATCTCCAGTGAGCATCTCAGCCGCCCGGTTTTCATGAAGGCAGGACAGCATACTTTTGAGTGGGCGTTATCGCCGATCAGGATCCATGGCGTAAATCCTTGCCCATTGCGAAAGTCAGCATATTGGAGCGTATAAAACGGATTCCTTGGATTCAAGGCCGCGAGCTCGCTGGCTAGTAATGTTGTGCCTGGTTCTACCAAGAATGTTCCAGTCATTTCGCTTTGAAAACCGGAAAGAACCGATCAGGATTCTTTTAGGTTGGGGGATTTGAAATTTTTTAGGAATTGACCGGATTGCAGAATATGAAATATCAGAACACCAAACCAGTTCACAGTATAACGCGAGCGGTATAGTGTCAATGCGACTAAAGTACGGGGCGCATTGCGAAGAAGCCGTGCTATGATTTTACCTAGACACCTAGAAATGGGAAAGACAGGGTGAAATTTACTTCACTTGCGCGCATTGCGCGCGACAAATATTCCGGCGTGGGATTGCGTCAAAAGTACTGGGATGCCAGCGTTGTGGCGGGGGAGATTGCGCGGCTGCTCCAACCGGACAATCGAGTGTTCCGGCAGCACGTGCTGCGGGACTACTGGCGCTACCTGACGCTGACGACATGCCCGGAGCAAGGTGAAACAGCGCTCCGAGCTCGTGCGGCGATAAAATGGTTATTGCACGCGCAGCAGGCAGCGCGGGACGGAGGAGTGTCTCTCGGCTACTTTCCATGCCGCGGCGAGTCAGTTGCATGGATGCCATCCTATCCCGAAACGACAGGCTACATCATTACCTCGCTACTCGCGTATGCCGAATGTTTCGATGACCTCGTCGCGCGGGATGCGGCGTTGACGATGGCCCGCTGGGAGATCGCAATTCAAATGCCATCGGGGGCGGTTCAGGGCGGGCCGGTTTGCCCCCCGGCTCAGCAGACCGCCGCGACGTTCAATACCGGCATGGTGCTCGATGGCTGGTGTTCCGCATTTCGTGCGACGGGTGCTGGAGAGTTCCTGGAAGCGGGGCGGCGCGCTGCCGATTTCCTCGTAGGAGACTTGGACGAGAATAATTATTTTCGCACCAACGGCGCTTATGTCAGCGCTGGCGAGATTAAGACATATACCTGTTTGTGTGCCTGGTCGATGTATCGGTTCGGAGAAATCGTGGGAGAGCGTCTTTACCAGGACGCCGCGATCAAGGTGATCGAGGCGGCATTGCGCCAGCAGCGATCCAACGGCTGGTTTGCGCACAACTGTCTGACGCAGTCAGTTGCACCGCTCACCCACACAATAGGCTATACGCTGCAGGGCGTGCTGGAGGTGGGGGTATTAGCCCAACGTCCGGACTTCGTGGCTGCTGCAAGGATAGGCGTCGACCCGCTGGTTGCTCGCGTCGACCGGCATGGACTGCTGGCGGGACGCTACTATGCGGATTGGGAGCCAGGAGCATTATCGTCGTGCCTTACCGGTAATGCCCAAATTGCGATTGTCTGTTACCGGCTTTATGAGCTAACGCGTGCTCCTGAGTACAAACGAGCAGCGGATGCACTGGTCGCTGCATTGAAAGCCTTGCAGGCGTTGGACTCACCGGACCCTGCTCTCAATGGTGCAATCGCCGGTTCATTTCCGTTGTTTGGTGGATATATGCGGGGAGGCTTCCCGAACTGGGCAACCAAGTACTTTTTCGATGCGCTATTACTACAATATTGTCTTGAGATGCCTTCGACTAAGATCGAATGATGTAGCTCATCCGCATTCTGACGTTATAATTTTTGCTGATGAGAAAGTGATTTTACCGATGCTGCACCAATCGGATTTTAGGCCCTTTTTCTGGGAGTCTTCATCTTTTCTGTTTGTTTTTCTCTCTGTTAACGAATTATGTTTTAGATGAGAGCTCATTAGATTATCCATGAGAGATATCCTCGTTACCCTGATTATCTTGGGCTCCTTACCCTATATTTTCAAGAGGCCATACATAGGCGTATTGATGTGGGTGTGGGTCAGCGTCATGAATCCCCATACGCAAGGCTGGGGTTTCGCTAGCACTTTTCCCTTTGCCGCGATTGTGGCGGGAGTAACGATGGTTAGTCTTCTTTTCACTCGGGAGCCGAAAAACTTGCCTTACACTTCCGTTACTGGAGTTTTTCTTGCGTTCGTGCTCTGGATGAATGTAACGACGGTCTTTGCCTTTCATCCCGAAATTGTGTATGACCAGTGGAACAAAGTGATGAAAATAATGCTGATGACGGTTGTAACCCTCATGCTCATAAAATCAAAGCGCCACATACAGCTTCTTGTTGCGGTAGTGGTTATTTCTCTTAGTTACTATGGAATCAAGGGTGGGATCTTTACAATAAGTGGCGGAGGGGAGCATCGAGTGTGGGGACCCGAGGGTACTTTCATTGGAGGAAACAATGAGATCGCCTTGGCGCTCATTATGACTATTCCCCTTCTACACTATCTGCAAATGATTGTCCGGAACAAATGGGTACACTATGGGCTCATCGCGACCATGCTCCTTTGCGCGATTGCTGCGCTCGGGAGTCATTCACGTGGGGCGCTGCTGGCGATTACTGCCATGGGCGCATTTCTATGGCTTAAAAGCCGGCGAAAAGTCTCCCTTGGATTGCTAATGATGCTCGTCATTCCGCCGTTGTTAGCCTTTATGCCTGAGCACTGGACTGAAAGAATGGATACTATCAATAACTATGAGGAAGATGCTTCTGTCCAGGGACGTTTCAATGCTTGGTGGATGGCCTTCAATCTGGCCAAGGACCGGCCGTTGATTGGCGGTGGCTTCGAGGTCGCTACGCGCGAACTTTTTAATCTCTATGCCCCTAATGTTATGGATTTGCCGCGTGCTGCTCACAGCATCTATTTTCAGGCATTGGGTGAACACGGTTTTGTTGGCGCGGGTTTATATCTTTTACTTGGTTTACTGACTTGGAGAACTGGTACGTGGATTATTCGCAATACGAAAAACCTCGAAGAATATAAGTGGGCTTCTAACCTAGCTACCATGATCCAGGTATGCCTGATTGGTTTTGCCACGGGTGGTGCATTCCTCAGTCTACTCTATTTCGATGTGCCTTATTATCTGATGGCGGCTATGGTAGCAACCCGCATGCTGATAGAAAAGGAGCTTAAAGAAAAAGCCTCGTCAGTCATTATTGAAAAAAGCAAAGGCGCTCAACCTCAATTTGGAAACTTGAGCCCATCGCAATCGCAACGAATTGCCAGGGACTCGGGCTAGCGTATGCATATCGAATTGGGTTATTTCATGGTATGCCTGACAGTTGCGCGTCTGGATAGTGCGCATGCCGCCGCGTGAATCCGGTTACGTGGAAATGCGGGGTAAACCCATGCCGTCCTGGACTTTATTGCCGAGCCGAGCACTCCTGAACCTGTGTTCTCCCGGCGGATCGCGCGGCCGGTTGACAATACTTATCTATCACCGGGTACTGCCTCAACCCGATGCATTGTTTCCGGGAGAGAGCCACGCGGAAAATTTCGACCATCAGATGGGGCAGCTTGCAGGCTGCTTCAAAATAATACCCCTTCTTGATGCGGTGCGAGGCCTCCGTCAGGGGAAACTGCCGCCGCGCGCAGCTTGTATCACTTTCGATGACGGGTATGCGGATAATGCGGAAATCGCCCTGCCCATCCTGCAAAAACACGGTATTCCTGCCACATTCTTTGTGTCGACCGGTTTTCTTGACGGTGGGCGGATGTGGAACGACACGGTAATTGAATTAATCCGCCGCGCTCCCGGGGATGCGCTCGACCTCACCCCAATAGGCTTGGGACAACTCGAGATCGGAATGCTCCCGCAACGCCGGCGAGCCATCGATAACGTGCTGGATGCATTCAAGTACTTGCCGCTTGAATCAAGGCGATTGCGTGTAGAGGAGATGTGCGCCCTTATCCCCGTCATCCCCTCCAGGAATCTCATGATGACTTCTGATCAGGTCAGACTCCTGCATAACGCGGGAATGGAGATTGGCGGACATACCGTCAATCACCCTATCCTGGCGCGCATGGAAAACAATGCGGCTGCTTATGCGGAAATCGCTAATGGCAAGGACATACTGGAGAGTATAATTCATGCTCCCGTACGGCTTTTTGCATACCCGAACGGGAAGCCGGGACGGGACTATATGGCGGACCATGCAAGAATGGTCAGGGAAATTGGTTTTGACGCGGCGGTTTCCACGGCTCATGGTGCAGCCAGGGCAGGTAGCGACTTATATCAGTTGCCGCGATTTACGCCATGGGATCGGGGGGCGGCGCGCTTCATGCTTCGCATGGCTCAAAATATGCTCAAGCCCATCGATACGGTTTAATTCAGCCATCTATACGTCACAATGGATTTCTTCAACGATCTATTATTCTACCTATGGAACGAGCGATTACAGGATTTGACGTTGATGGTGAAGGCGATCCAATAGCCATTCTGAGTTGCGGCCATCCGCAGCATGTGCGGCATAACCCACCATTTATCAATCGTCCCTGGGTAGCCGATGAGCAAGGCCGCAATAGTATGTTGGGGCAGATTCTCAGCTGCGTTCGGTGCGAAAAATTCGAACTGCCGAACGATTTTATTGCTTACAAACGTACCCCTGAATTTACCGAAGAATCGGTCCCGGCCGCATTAAGGAAGGATCACTCGACAAAAGCCGGTGTATGGGCAAAAATAAATGTGATGGAAGGCAAGTTACGTTACCGTGTACCGGCCTTTGGGGTGGAAATGGAACTCTCTCAGGATAAGATTGGAATTGTTGTGCCGGAGGTCCTGCATAATGTGGAGCCTTTGGGCTCCGTTCGTTTCTTCGTCGAATTCTACAGGGCGCCGGATAAAGAGGAGTAACGATACGAGTCAGCGGGGCGGGTCAGGCGCCAGATAGTTTTCTGCGACGGGTTATCGCTCCTATCAGGGCAAGGCCCGCCAGCATCATGGCGTAGGTTTCGGATTCCGGGACAACGGATGTGGCAATAGCAACCGCGGAACCCGGCCTTAGGCTTGAGTCGACAATTGGTGTGTAGCCATCGATTGGCAGAAAAGTCGCGTGAAATGAATTATCCCAATCCGAAAGTCCTTGGGAAGTCAGTCCGGAATTGAAGGGATAACCGGCCTGTAAGGGATTAATGACCGGATTTTGGTCCGAGCCAGCATAATCTACATGTCCGGCAAGTTCATCACGCAGGAAGGAGTTTGCATTTGTCCACCAAAAAGAGCCTGGATGCTCGCCATCCAGGAATGAAACAATTCCAAGACCATTACCGCTTCCCGCCCAGTTGATCGCATTCACCGAATGCCCGGTAGCGCCATCCCAACAACTGGACGCGGTTAATGCGGGTGCGCATTTTCCGCCGCCGTCGGGAGCACTCGGGTCATCAGGAATATTGCCGGTATCGCCGCGTAGTGCATGAAAGTCGGAATCAGCGCCAGTGATGAAGGTTCGATCACCCCGGGCAGCTTCTATTGCCACTTTATTATCCAGGATGCCGCTGTAATTGGGTATTGCCAGTGGCCCGCCAGGCGTCGCTCCGGTCCGGAAGGACTCCCCGCTTTCGACTACCAGTACGTTATAGGCGGAAAAATCGGGTGCCGCGCTGGTGGCATCCCAGTACGTCAGATTCCAGCTTGAACCATCACTTTGAGGAAGCGTATGCACGACATTGGCCAATTGCGAGAATTTCTGGCGGTATTCCGAGGCAGGATCAGCATAGGTGTACCACAATACATTGATTGTGTTTGCTTGCGCCAGTGACGACAAGCTCAGGCCTGCGATCAGCGCTGCCGATAAAAGCGAGGGATACATTTTCATCGCTACCTCCGTCAAAACAGTCTGAGCACAATAACCGTAAAATTAAACTGAAGCAACAATTGTACCTCAATATAATACACATCATAATTAATAAGTTATAAATGGTGCCGGGTGATAATACCTATAAGTTGTAAAGATTTCCGACATTCTCGCTATGGTTTTTGACGTGCTTTTCTGACAGTGAAAAGGAAGATGAAAGGCCCATGAGATCCTCTGTTCACAAGCCGTAATCGGATGGTGTGGGAGCAATCATTCAGTCGGAATTTCATCATTTATCCATACCGCCTCAATTCCTGGACGTAACAATTTTTTTCCGATCTTTCGCGGTTCCCATCGTTAAACGCTATAAAAACGGCTGTTTTCAAAGATGGGTTGCCGTGGAATGGCCCCTGCCTGATACCTGTGGCAACCGTATCAATTTCGCGCGTAATGTGATGCTTTTAATAACTTTCGTAGTGACTCACGGATATACCGGGAAGACTTCCCATTGACTGGCGGGCGCAAGCAGATTAAAATCCGCGTGTTTTGAAATTCAGTCAGTGCCGGATCGTGGAGTTTTACCGTTTCGGCTGGCCCAAAGATGAACCCCGAGAGGGGCACCGGCTGGGGGAAATGAAAATTCAGATCTTGTGAAAAAAATTTCAACCCGCCCAGTGTCACGCCAAGCCGCTGTTTTCTGACAGACACCAACAATATGCCTTGGATACGAAACAAGCCGGTGCGCATTGTCATGCGTTGGCAAATGATCGTCACCGTGGCGATGGTGCTGATCCTTGGCCTGCTGTGGGGATTTCATGGCGCGGCTTCCGCGTTATTGGGAGGGGTGATCAGCATTATTTCCGCCGCCGCCTTTGCGACGGTGATCTCGCACTACCAGGGCGCCACTGCGGGGGGCGTGCTGATAACGGCACTGAAAGCGGAGGCGATAAAGATCATCACCATGATCATATTACTCTGGCTTGTTTTGACGCTTTATGAGGATGTGGTCGCGGTCGGTTTTATAGGAACGTTCGCGGTGACGGTACTGATTTTTGGCATGGCGCTGTTTGTAACGGATGAAACAAACGCTGCCGGGATTAAATAGTTTGAATAGACAATAAAAATGGCATCAGGCACAGAACTTACTCCAACTTCTTACATGTCGCATCACCTTACCAATCTGACGAGTTCATTGGGTGAGGGCGCATTCTGGACATTGCATGTGGATACGCTGGCGATGGCAGTACTGCTAGGCGTCATCAGCTTTGGTTTTCTGTGGTGGGTCGTGCGTGGTGCGACATCCGGTGTTCCCAGCAAGCGCCAGGCATTTGTCGAGCTATCCATTGAATTCATCGATGATCAAGTCAAAAGCACTTTCCACGGCGACCGTCACAAGTTTGTTGCACCCGCGGCCCTTACGGTATTTGTATGGGTGCTCATGATGAATGCGATGGATCTCCTGCCCATCGATATCATGGCCGCGGTTTATGAACTGCTGGGTCTGCACAACTGGCGCAGCGTGCCGACCACCGACATCAATACCACGTTTGCGCTGGCGCTATCGGTATGGTTACTGATGATTTTTTTCAACATAAAAGTAAAGGGACTGGGCGGCTGGATTCATGAACTGGTATGTACTCCATTTGGCAAGAATCCAATTCTGTGGCCGGTCAATATCTTATTCAATCTGGTCGAATACGTTTCCAAGCCGCTTTCCCACTCCTTGCGCCTTTACGGAAACATCTACGCCGGGGAAATTATTTTTCTGCTGATCGGTATGTGGGCCGCCACCGGCTTGGCCGGTACCGTGTTTGGCACCCTGCTGGGGGCGGGATGGGCCATTTTCCATATTTTAATCATTACACTGCAAGCGTTTATTTTCATGATGCTGACGGTGGTTTATCTTTCCATGGCGCACGAGTCGCACTGATTTAACTCCTATCTGCCACTACAAACTATTATTTATCACCACGACGAGAGGAAAACGAGATGGACAATTTGCAATACTTGGCGATGATTCAGGCCTACACAGGCATTGGTATCGGCCTGATGATCGGTCTCGGTGCCGCGGGCGCCTGTATCGGTATCGGTATCATGTGCAGCAGCTTCCTTGAGGGCGCCGCCCGCCAGCCGGAAATGATCCCGACGCTACAAGGCAAAGTGTTCCTGTTACTCGGATTGATCGACGCATCCTTCATTATCGGTGTGGGTCTGGCGATGCTCTTTGCATTCGGAAATCCATTGCTGGCTGTCATCAAGTAATAATGCCTGCCCCCGGTATCATAATCAGAGACTAGCCATGAATATCAATTTCACGCTTTTTTCTCAAGCGATGGCGTTCGCCATATTTATCTGGTTCACGGTCAAGTTTGTGTGGCCGCCGTTGATGCGCGCAATCGAAACCCGGCAGAAAACCATTGCCGACGGTCTGGCGGCGGGCGAGCGGGGCAAACAGGAATTGGAGCTGGCAAGCCACCGTTCCGCCGATGTGGTGAGAGAGGCCAAGCATCGGGCGGCCGATATCATCGCTCAGGCCGAAAAACGCGCGTCCGAGATTGTCGAGGAAGCGAAGAACGTCGCAAAGGATGAAGGTAGTCGTATCCTCGTCGGTGCCAAGGCAGAGATCGAACAGGAAGTCTTCCGTGCCAGGGAAGCATTACGGCAACACGTGGCCGACCTGGCTTTGGCAGGCGCTGCGAAGATCCTGCACCGTGAAGTCGATGCCAAAACGCACGCTGATCTGCTCGCCTCCATTAAAGCGGAGCTCTAGGCAATGGCTGAAGCCCGCACGATCGCACGACCTTACGCGGAAGCCGTCTTCAGGCTGGCCAAAGCGGCTGATACACTCCCTGCCTGGTCCGAGATGCTGCAACTGGCGGCCACCATCGCCGCAGACGGCAATATACGTGCGCTCATTGGTAATCCAAAAGTGCCGGCCAGGCGATTGGGCGAGTTGCTTCTCAGTATAGGCGGCGACAGCTTCAATGAAGCGGGCCGCAATTTCATCGTTCTACTGGCGGAAAATGGCCGGATCGCGATATTGCCCGAGGTGAGCGAGTTGTTTGAACAGCTGAAGACACAGCACGAAGGTGTGCTGGGCGCGAAGATCGCTTCCGCATTTGCCATGAGTGATGAGCAATTGAAAGAACTGGTGGTTAACCTTGAAGCCAAGTTCAAGCGCAAAATAGAGGCCAAGGTAAGTATTGATCCGGAATTGATAGGCGGGGTGAAGGTTGAAATCGGCGACGAAGTACTGGATACCTCCGTGCGCGGTAAACTGGAAGCCATGGCTGTTGCACTTAAAAGCTAGGAGTTATTTGAAATGCAGTTAAATCCATCCGAAATCAGTGAGCTGATTAGAAGCAGAATCGAGGGGCTGGCCGTCTCCGCGGAAGTCCGTACACAGGGCACGATTGTTTCAGTAACTGACGGTATCGTGCGTATTCATGGTCTCTCCGACGTGATGCAAGGTGAGATGCTGGAGTTCCCCGGCAATACGTTTGGTCTCGCACTCAATCTCGAGCGTGACTCCGTGGGTGCGGTAATCATGGGCTCATACGAGCATATTACCGAAGGCGATATCGTCAAGTGTACCGGCCGTATCCTGGAGGTGCCGGTAGGCGAGGAGTTGATGGGCCGCGTAGTCAATGCGCTTGGGCAACCGATCGACGGTAAAGGTCCGATAGCCACGAAGCACTCCGAGCCGATTGAAAAAATTGCACCGGGTGTGATATGGCGTCAATCGGTGAATCAACCGGTTCAGACCGGACTCAAGTCCATCGATGCCATGGTTCCCATCGGGCGTGGTCAGCGCGAATTGATTATCGGCGACCGTCAGACGGGCAAGACTGCCGTGGCGGTGGACGCGATCATCAATCAGAAGGGCGAAAAGATGGTCTGCATCTACGTCGCGATCGGACAGAAAGCATCATCCATCGCCAACGTCGTACGCAAACTGGAAGAGCATGGCGCGATGGAGTACACGATTGTGGTGGCTGCCACTGCATCCGAATCCGCGGCAATGCAGTTCATCGCACCTTATTCCGGCTGCACCATGGGCGAATACTTTCGCGATAAGGGTGAAGACGCTCTCATCATTTATGACGATCTAACCAAGCAGGCATGGGCTTACCGGCAGATCTCACTGCTGCTGCGGCGTCCACCCGGACGGGAAGCCTATCCCGGTGACGTATTTTATCTGCATTCGCGTTTGCTGGAACGCGCCGCGCGGGTGAGTGCGGCATACGTTGAAAAAGCCACCAATGGCGCGGTGAAAGGTAAAACGGGTTCGCTCACCGCACTTCCAGTGATTGAGACTCAGGCGGGTGACGTAACCGCTTTCGTTCCCACCAATGTCATCTCGATTACCGATGGCCAGATATTTCTGGAAACCGATTTATTCAACGCCGGTATCCGTCCCGCGATCAATGCGGGGGTTTCGGTGTCGCGCGTGGGTGGCGCGGCTCAGACTAAGGTTATCAAGAAATTGGGTGGCGGTGTACGTCTCGCATTGGCGCAATATCGCGAACTTGCGGCGTTTGCGCAGTTTGCATCGGATCTTGATGAAGCGACTCGCAAGCAATTGGAACGCGGAAAAATGGTGACTGAACTGATGAAGCAGCCGCAGTATGCCACCTTGAGCGTATCCGAAATGGCCATTACCTTGTTCGCTGTCAACAAGGGATATCTGGACGATGTGGAAGTCAAGCGCGGACTAGCATTCGAATCGGCACTCAAGGGCCATATCCGGAGACTATATAGCGCTATTATTGATAAAATCGAGAGCACCAAGGACCTCGATGCAGCAACCGAGAAAGAGCTCGATGCCGCAATTCAGGACTTCAAGAAGAACGGAACCTATTAAACGATGGCTGGCAGCAGAGAAATACGCAATAAGATCAAAAGCGTAAAAAATACGCAGAAGATCACGCGCGCCATGGAAATGGTGGCCGCCTCCAAAATGCGCAAAGCACAGGAGCGCATGAAAAAAGCGCGTCCCTACGGCGATAAGATTCGTAACGTTGCCGCGCATATGAGCCGTGCTTACACTGAATACCATCATCCATTTCTGGTGGAGCGCGACACCGTAAAACGGATCGGTATTGTTGTGGTTACGTCCGATAAAGGTTTGTGCGGTGGGCTCAACACGAACGTGTTGCGTATGGCTGTGAGCAAAATGAAGGCATGGGAAGCGGAAGGTGAGCAGATCGAGGCGTGCTGTATCGGTAACAAGGGTCTCGGTTTTATGAACCGGCTTGGTGCCAACGTCATTTCGTACGTTGTAAGCTTGGGAGATACGCCGGATCTGGAAAAGCTGATTGGCGCGGTAAGAGTTATCCTGGATGGCTACACTCAGGATCGCTTCGATCGTGTTTATATTTTTTACACGCGTTTCATCAATACGATGAAACAGGAGCCGGTAATGGAGCAATTGCTCCCGCTTTCCGACGAACGTCTCAAGTCCGGGGACGGTCCTACCGGGCAACGCGGCGTATGGGATTATATCTACGAGCCCGAAGCCAAGCCGGTCATTGACGATATCATGGTGCGATACGTCGAGGCGCTGATTTACCAGGCGTTGACCGAAAACATGGCATCCGAGCAATCGGCGCGCATGGTGGCGATGAAGGCCGCGTCGGATAATGCCAGTAATGTGATCGATGAATTGACGCTGATTTACAATAAATCACGTCAGGCTGCCATTACCAAGGAATTGTCCGAAATCGTCGGTGGCGCGGCAGCCGTTTAAATATTTTGATTTGCATTTAGGGAACAACATGAACCAGGGAAAAATTGTTCAGTGTATCGGTGCGGTGGTTGACGTCGAATTTTCACGGGAAGAAATGCCAAAAGTGTATGACGCACTGGTGCTGGAAGGCACGGAGTTAACACTCGAAGTGCAGCAGCAGTTAGGCGACGGTATTGTGCGTACGATCGCACTCGGGTCTTCAGACGGGCTGCGCCGTGGCATGATGGTAACGAATACCGGTGACCAGATTCAGGTGCCGGTGGGCACGAAGACTTTAGGCCGGATCATGGACGTTCTGGGAAAGCCGATTGACGAAATGGGACCCATCGGTGCGGAAAAGGCCATGTCGATACACCGGAAAGCACCGGCGTTTGACGAGCTTGCCGCATCCACCGAATTACTCGAAACGGGTATCAAGGTTATCGATCTGGTCTGCCCCTTCGCCAAAGGCGGCAAGGTTGGCCTGTTTGGTGGCGCGGGCGTGGGCAAGACCGTTAACATGATGGAATTGATTCGCAATATCGCCATCGAGCACAGTGGTTTTTCGGTATTTGCAGGTGTGGGCGAACGGACCCGCGAAGGCAACGATTTTTACCACGAAATGAAAGACTCCAACGTGCTGGACAAGGTGGCGCTGGTGTACGGGCAAATGAATGAGCCACCCGGCAACCGGTTGCGCGTGGCGCTGACAGGCTTGACCATGGCTGAATTTTTCCGTGACGAAGGCCGTGACGTGCTGCTGTTCGTCGATAATATCTACCGCTTTACCCTGGCGGGCACCGAAGTATCGGCGTTGCTGGGCCGGATGCCATCCGCAGTGGGCTACCAACCGACCCTGGCCGAGGAAATGGGCCGTCTGCAGGAGCGCATCACCTCCACCAAGTCGGGTTCCATTACGTCGATTCAGGCTGTCTATGTGCCTGCGGACGATTTGACCGACCCATCGCCTGCCACGACCTTCGGCCACCTGGATGCAACCGTGGTGTTATCCCGCGATATTGCTTCGCTGGGAATATATCCGGCGGTGGATCCGCTCGATTCCACTTCACGCCAGCTTGATCCGCTGGTGGTTGGCGAAGAGCATTACAATACCGCGCGTGACGTGCAGCAGACGCTGCAGCGCTACAAGGAGTTGCGTGACATCATTGCCATTCTGGGGATGGATGAATTATCCCCCGAAGATAAGCTGGCTGTGGCAAGAGCGCGCAAGATTCAGCGCTTCCTATCGCAACCTTTTAATGTGGCGGAAGTATTCACCGGCTCTCCGGGCAAATATGTATCGCTGAAGGAAACTATTAAAGGTTTCAAAGGCATCGTTGCCGGAGATTATGACCATTTGCCGGAACAGGCATTCTATATGGTCGGGGGCATAGACGAAGCGGTCGAGAAAGCCAAGACCCTGCAATAGAAAGGAAAAGGGTTATTCATGAAGCTGGCTTCATGAATATATATGTCTCTATACGATTTCGGCAGGATGGGTGAAGCGAAGCGTAACCCATCATCGGATTGCATTTTCACGCTGAAAATGGTTTACCGGCATACAATGTAAGCCAGCCGATCAAATGATGAACAGAAGGTAAAATGGGCATTTTTCACGTTGATATTGTCAGTGCCGAGGAATCCATTTATTCCGGTCCCGCAGAGTTCCTGGTGGCTCCGGCGGAGGCGGGAGAAGTGGGTATTTATCCGCAACACACCCCGATGCTGACCCGGATCAAGCCCGGGGCAGTACGCATCAAAGCGCCGTTGAAGGAAGAAGAGCTTGTCTATGTCTCGGGCGGCTTGCTGGAAATCCAGCCGGACGTGGTGACCATCCTGGCCGACACTGCTATACGTGGGGCAAATCTCGACGAGACAAAAGCAATCGAAGCCAAGAAACGGGCGGAAGAGGCCATGCAGGACCGTATCTCCGCAATGGATTATGCACAGGCGCAGGCTGAACTAGGCGAAGCGGTAGCGCAATTGGCGGCGATCCAGAAGCTGAGAAAACGTAAGCACTGATCCAGCAGCATGTGCGAGTTCCGGCAAAGGCGGCGATAGCCGCCTTTTTTATTCCTGGGAATAAGCCCCAACGTTTGGAAAAGTTGGGGTTATTGACACGGTAGTGAAATAGAACCGACGTATATTAAAATCCCATCAAAGCGGTTGCGGTAAGGTCACGCCAATTTATGCAAAAAGATGCAGCACTTGGATTTTGAGCGCGCAATGTGATAAATTAGCGTCATCCTTTCCAGGACCGAAACGTTTATAGTTATTTGTTCGCCGGGAAAATACCATGGTTTCGTCATTCCGGCCTGATCTGGAATCCAGCCAAAACCGGTAACGGTGTACTTTGCATCTCGTTGGATGCCGGCTTTCGCTGACATGACGCTTATACTGTTTGCTCGCTGGATCAATAGTATTTCCCTGAACTGTTTACCGTCTGCGACCAATACACAAAATAGTCATGCCTGCTGCTTGCAGCCGGGATTCCTTACTATTCTTAATGTCTAATTTAAATATCGTCATTCTCGCTGCCGGACTCGGCAAGCGCATGCATTCCGCACTGCCCAAGGTTTTACATCCGCTGGCCGGGAAACCCTTGCTCGGACATGTGCTCGATACGGCCCGCTCATTGTCGCCACAGGGCATTTGTGTGGTCTACGGACATGGCGGCGAGGCCGTGCCTCAAGCGATTGGCGACGAGGGCCTTACCTGGGTGCAACAGACGCCGCAACTGGGCACCGGCCATGCGCTGATGCAAGCGCTGCCGCACCTGGACAACACCGGCATGACACTCGTGTTGTACGGCGATGTGCCGCTGACCAGCATCGAAACCCTGAGGAGGTTGATCGCAACGGCGGAGTCGAAAAGTTTCGCCCTGCTGACGGTAGAGCTGGCTGATCCCGCCGGCTATGGGAGAATTGTTCGGGATGATGAAACGGGTGGAATCGTTGCCATCGTCGAAGAGAAGGACGCCAGCAAAGCCCAGCGGCAAATCCGCGAGATCAATACCGGCATCATGGTGATTCCAAATCTATATCTCCACGGCTGGCTGCATAAGCTGGAAAACAAGAATGCGCAAAAGGAGTATTACCTGACCGATATTGTGGCGATGGCGGTCAAGGATGGCGTCAAGGTGCAAGCAGCCCAGCCCGCGTACGATTGGGAAACGACCGGCGTTAATAGCAAGACGCACCTGACCGCGCTTGAGCGTATTTACCAGAGTGAGTACGCAAAAAAACTGCTGGATCAAGGAGTGACACTGGCCGATATGTCTCGCATCGATATTCGCGGTCAACTCGACTGCGGCAGGGATGTGGAGATCGACATCAATTGCATTTTTGAGGGCCATGTACAGCTGGCCGACGGCGTGAAAGTCGGCGCTCACACTATCCTGAAAAATGTCAAAGTTGCGGCGGGCTCGGCGATCGCCCCCTTCAGCCTGATCGAGTCCGCCGAAATCGGAAAGGATTGCCGCATTGGTCCTTACGCCCGCATCCGTCCTGGAACAAGGCTTGCCAACGAAGTGCATATCGGTAATTTCGTCGAGGTCAAAAATAGCACCATCGCCGCCGGCAGCAAGGCGAATCATCTGAGTTACATCGGCGACTCCATAGTGGGCAAGAATGTCAACATCGGTGCCGGGACGATTACCTGCAACTACGATGGCGCCAACAAATACCAGACCATCATCGAGGACGACGTTTTCGTCGGCTCCGATACGCAACTGGTCGCGCCGGTGAGAGTGGCGCAAGGCTCGACCATTGGCGCAGGTTCGACCATCACCAAAGATACACCGCCGGAGACACTGACGTTGTCACGCGCCAAACAGATGAGTGTCGATGGATGGAAGCGGCCCGTAAAAAAACCGAAGGGCGACAAATGAAATGTGGAACAGCAAAACTTTCTCAATCTTGTAACTCCCCGGAACGAAACAGAGAGGAAATTGATCAATGTGCGGAATAGTCGGTGCGGTAGCCAGAAATAACATTGTTCCGGCCCTGCTGGAAGGTTTGCGGCGTCTCGAATACCGGGGTTACGATTCCGCCGGGCTCGCGCTGATGAATGGCGGATTGCACCGATTGCGCACCACCGGGCGGGTCGCCGAACTCAGCAAGCTGGCGGACGAGCAGGATTTTCACGGCGAGATCGGCATCGCCCACACCCGTTGGGCGACTCACGGCGCACCTTCCGAGCGCAACGCCCACCCTCATTTTTCCGGTGAAATCTCGAAAGTGGCGGTCGTGCACAACGGCATCATCGAAAATCATGAACTCCTGCGGCAACGGTTACAGAGCTTGGGATTTCAATTCACTTCTGACACCGACACCGAAGTTATCGCTCATCTCATTACATTTAATCTGAGGGAAACCTCCGATCTTTTCGAGGCGGTGTGCCGTTCCGTAGACGAATTGCAAGGTGCCTATGCCATCGCCGTGATGGAAGAAGCGCATCCAGAGCGTATCGTTGTTTCTCGCAACGGCGCACCGCTGTTATTGGGATTAAGCGAATCCGGCAACTATGCGGCCTCCGACGCCTCCGCCTTGTTGCAGGTGACGAAGCAGATGATCTACCTGGAAGAAGGCGATGTGGCCGAGCTGCGCCGCGACAGCTACCGGATTGTCAGCCTCCACAATGGTACGCGCAAGGAAGTGATTCGCCCCGTCCATGAAAGCGAGCTGACCAACGAGGCGGTGGATATGGGACCTTATGCCCATTTCATGCAGAAGGAAATATTCGAACAGCCGGGTGTCGTGGCGAATACGCTGGAAATGGTGCTCAATGCACACTCTATCTCTCCCCGCCTGTTTGGCAGCGAAGCGGAGGATATCTTCAAAACCACCGACAGCATTCTGATACTCGCCTGCGGTACCAGCTACCACGCGGGCTTGGTTGCGCGCTACTGGCTGGAAACGCTGGCAGGGTTGACCTGCAATGTCGAGATTGCCAGCGAATACCGCTACCGTGACCCGGTTGCCAGCCCCAACGCGCTGGTGGTGGGGATTTCCCAATCGGGGGAGACAGCGGATACGCTGGCCGCGCTCAGCTACGCCCGATCCCTCGGGCATCGCCACAGCCTTGCCATCTGCAATGTGGCGGAAAGCGCCCTGGTGCGGCAGACCGATCTGCGCTTTCTCACCCGCGCCGGCCCGGAGATTGGCGTCGCCTCCACCAAGGCATTCACCACCCAGTTGGCGGCGCTGATGCTGCTTGCCATGACGTTGGCAAAACTGCGCGGCAAGTTATCCGATGAGGGCGAACGCGAGATCATTGCCGCGCTGCGGCACCTGCCCGTCGCGCTGCAACATGCGCTGCAAGTGGAACCGCAGGTCAAGATCTGGGCAGAAGGATTTGCCCAAAAACGTCATGCCTTGTTTCTCGGACGCGGCGTACACTACCCCATCGCCATGGAAGGCGCGCTCAAGCTCAAGGAAATTTCCTACATCCACGCCGAAGCCTACGCCGCCGGGGAATTGAAGCATGGTCCGCTCGCACTGGTGGACAAGGATATGCCGGTGGTCGCCATTGCGCCCAATGACGCGCTGTTGGAAAAACTCAAATCCAATCTGCAGGAAGTCCGTGCGCGCGGTGGTGAACTCTACGTTTTCGCCGATGCCGATTCCCACATTCAGGAAAGCGAAGGCGTGCATATCATCCGCCTGGCGGAACATGCCGGGTCGCTCAGCCCCATCCTTCATACCATCCCCCTGCAATTGCTGGCTTATCATGTTGCGCTACAAAAGGGTACCGACGTGGATAAACCACGTAATCTGGCTAAATCCGTAACGGTGGAATAACAGATGAAAGTTTGAATCACGCCCGTTGCGCGCTTGATATCGTTTGGGTGGGGCATTAAAGTGTCGCGGGCCTCGTCGAGTTAGATCCAACGCTGCTGACGATACCAGTTCACAGCATCCCGTGTCGATTCTTCCACGGGCCGTGGCTTCAAACCCAGTTCGGCAAAGGTTTCTGAAGCATCGAAGTGCATGGAACGTTTTGTAAGTCGCACGCCCGTGACAGTCGTCATAGGCATCCGATGCGAGATGTGGTCGGCCCACAATTCACTAAACCAGCCAACGGCCAGTGCCACCGGATAGGGAATAATCCATTGTGGTGCCGAACGATTCACGATATCTCCAAGAACTTGAAGCCACTCGATCAATCGATAGTTGTGTCCGCCGAGCAAATACCGAATACCCGGTCGACCCCGTTGCATCGCACGCACCAATCCGTCAGCAGCGTCGCGAACATCAATCAGATTTAATTTGCAATCAAGATATGCTGGAATCTTTCCCTGACAGAATGCAACTGCCAGGCGAGTTGGAGGCGTTTGCTTTCGATCTCCAGGTCCGATGGGTAATGTGGGACTGCATACGATTATCGGGGCACCGGCATCGGCAAGCTTGAACATCGCTTGTTCAGCACGGAATTTGCTCAAGCAGTAGGGTCCGATCATGTCTTCTTCGCGAAAGCGCACAGACTCGACGGCTTCGCCACAGGATTGATCAGAGGTGAGAATGCTTTCGGTACTTACATATAACGCTCGACTTACTCCGCTGTCGAGGGCGGCATGCATGACATTGAGCGTACCAACATGATTGATTTGGTCAAATTCATAGCGATTGCGACGCCAAAGATTGGGATCAGCAGCCAAGTGATAGACACGGTCGCAGCCGCGCATGATATTGCGCATCGCACCTGAGTCACGAATATCTGCTCGAACAAGTTCAATGCGCTCAAGGGGCAAGTGCCCTACCATCGTAGAGGGATGCTCAAGCACCCGCACGAGTTCATTGTTGTTGAGTAATTGTTGGACGAGATGTGACCCGATAAACCCCGCCCCCCCTGTCACCAAATTCAATTCAATTCAACACTCCATTCGGAAGTGACATCACGAGGTGGTGAAGATGCGCTCGTGTCTGAACGAGCCGTTCGCGAGAGATTCGATCAACCAGATTGATAACGGCGTTATTGATTGGACAAGGAAAGTAGCCTGCAAGCCGAATAAGGTGCCCGTTGTAAGCATCAATTTCCGTGTAACCGCTTCCCATATCCGGACTCATGGAGCAATATGTTCCACGCAACGAAGGGCGGAAAAACAGTCCCATGAGTCTGGGCAGGAGCGGGGTTTGCAATATGCGCATGACCGTGTCGGGATGGAACGGGCCGATCTTTTCCAGCTTGAGGCCGGCGTGACGCAGGATAGAATAATTTTCCCGCAACAAGGCGAAGAACAGTTTTTGCGTGAGAGGATCGATGAGCAATTCCGCATTGTCAACGCCCGCGCTTGCCGCCAGCGGCGAAATAGCGGCGTTGTACATCAGTTTTGTCGATTTAAATGGCCCAATATCCGCGACGCACTCGACTGGAAATAGTTTGCCTTTGGCAAAGACGGAGACGAGCGCGTTGATGCATTCACGTTCGCCGCTGCTTACTTTGCGCCGTGGTCCAATGTGTAGTGCCCCGGCGCGTGTGATGCGAGCACTGAGGCGATTGTTAGGGCATTCGGAAACGAATGAAGCAATGGCTTCCGCAGGGTGACTACATTGTTCAAGTGTTCTGTCGTAGCCATTTTGAATGGGGAAAACCAGTGTTTGAGTATTCGCAAGGCGCTGCAGGATGGCAGCGTTGTCGAATGTTTTTGTGCATAGCAATACCACCTTGTCCATGGGAGGCACCCACTCATCAAAGTGGACAAAGTGCACGCCTTGAATGGGCTGACCATCAAGCGTCATTTCCTTGCGGCATCCAGCGGCAACCTTTTCAGGGTTTGACTCAATCATCGTCACATCCCAGCCAGCCCGCACAAGACATGCCGCTGCGGCAATGCCAATGCCTCCGGCGCCAATAATATGAGCTGATGATTTCATAGTTGAGAGTGTCGCCTCATTGAGGTGGATAGTCCAGTATTTTCCACCATTTCAATTTTGAGTTTATATCCAGCATCACTGAGATCAATAACTGCGCATGAGGTACTGGAGCACGGTAGCACCCGGGATGAGAGTACCCGGGACAGATCACAGTTATTGATCTTGCCTATTTTCGCAAGATTTATGCATTTTGTGGCGTGTGCTTCATTCATACCGCAGCGCTTCCACCGGTTTCAACGCCGCCGCCTTTCTCGCCGGATAAAACCCGAAAAATATCCCCACCGCTGAGGCGAAAGCAAATGCCAGTGCGACCATCCCGAACGTGATCACCACCACCATATCCGTCGCCTGACTCACGGCCCAGGCACCGCCGATGCCAATGGCAACGCCTATGAGTCCACCCATGATGCAGATGACCAGCGCCTCCAGCAGAAATTGAGTGAGAATGGCGCGGCGGTTGGCGCCGATGGCCATGCGGATGCCGATTTCGCGGGTACGCTCGGTTACCGACACCAGCATGATATTCATGATGCCGATGCCGCCTACCAGCAATGATATGGATGCGATGGAGCCCAGCATGATGGACATGACTTTGGCTGCACCCGTTGCCACGGCGGCGAGCGCGGCCATGTTACGTACGGTGAAATCGTTTTCCGTTCCCTCGGCAAGACGATGGCGCTGGCGCAACAACTGGTTAATTTCGGTTTCGGCTTCATCCATCACTTCGTCCGATCGGCCTTGCACCATTAGAAAACGTATCGTTCCGGGAAACTGGTTGCCAAAAATCTGACTTTGTCCGGTGGCGATGGGAATAAACACGGCGTCATCCTGGTCGCGTCCGTCCAGGCTTTGTCCTTTAGGGGCGAGGACGCCCGCGACCAGAAAAGGACTGTTTTTGATACGAATAGTCTTTCCCGTTGGGTCTTCATCGCCGAAGAGGTTTTTCGCGGTCAATTGCCCTAGCACTACGACGCGCGCGGCGGAACGCAAATCGGCCTCGGTAAATAATGCACCGCTTTCCGCAGGCCAGTCACGCACCTTGAAATAATCCGGCGTGACGCCCGTGACAGAGGTACTCCAGTTATTTGCGCCATAATTAAGTTGCGCCGTACCGGTGATGAGCGGCGCCGTTGCCTTGATCGAAGGCAGATGAGCGATGGCTTGCGCATCGCCCATCGTCAGGGTTTGCACGCTGCCGGCGCCGGAACGCAGCGCGCCTGAAGAGGTGGCGCCGGGTACGACGATGAAAAGATTGCTGCCCATCGAGCTGATAGCCTGATTCACCGTGGTTTGCGCACCCTGGCCCACAGCGAGCATCAATACCACCGCTGCCACGCCGATGATCATGCCGAGCATGGTCAGGCCGGTGCGCAGGCGATTGAGCCGCAGCGCCCGCAGTGCTTCGCCGATGATTGCGAGAAGACTCATGCGGGCACCGCGCCATCATGCACGATGCGCCCGTCCTGCAACCGAACCAACCGCCGGGTGCAGGCGGCTATGTCGTCTTCGTGAGTGACAAGCACAATCGTAATACCCTGCTCGCGATTGAGCTGCTCGAAAATCGCCATGATTTCACGGCTGGTCTGGGTGTCGAGATTGCCGGTGGGCTCATCCGCAAGGATCAGTTGCGGATTGTTGACCAGCGCGCGGCTGATCGCCACGCGTTGCTGCTGTCCGCCGGATAGCTGATTGGGTTGATACGCGGCAAAATTCCCCAGGCCGGTCTGACGCAAGAGTTCCAGCGCGCGCTTGCGGCTTTCCGAGCGGGTCGCCCCGGCATAGAGTAGCGGAGTGGCGACGTTATCCAGCGCCGTCATGCGTTTAAGCAGGTTGAAACCCTGAAACACGAAACCGATGTTGTGATTACGCACGCGCGCGAGTTCATCGTCCGAAAGCGATGCGATATCGCGTCCATCGAGCCAATAGTGCCCGCTGGTAGGCGTGTCCAGGCAGCCAAGTATATTCATGAGCGTGGATTTGCCGGAACCGGAATGCCCCATGATGGCGACGAATTCTCCTCGTTCAATAGTCAGGTTCACATCGAACAGCACTTGGCTATTGATCGTTCCGCCTCCTTTAACCCCGCTATCCAGGCTGTAAATCTTGCAAAGATTCTCCACCTTGAGCAGCGTTTCACCGGCAACGTGGTGTTCGAGGAGGGACATCAGAACATTCTGAACCTGAGTTTACTGCCGGACTTGTCCTTGTCGGCGACCTCACGAATGATCAGTTTATCGCCGGGCTTGATTGCGTCTCCCAGGATTTCGGTGAAACTGTTATCGGCAATGCCGGTTTTGATACTGACGGGGACGGCTTTGCCTTCTTCCAGCCGATAAACCATTTGCCTGCCTGGCTGCCTGGCGGCTGGCGTCACGGCATCCGAGTCGTTCTCGGCTGGCTTATAGCGCAATGCCGCATTGGGAATCCGCAGTACGTCTTTTTTCTGATTGACGGTAAAGCGTACATTGGCGGTCATGCCGGGGAGCAGTACCCCTTCGTCATTTTCCACCGCTACGACCACATTGTATGACACCACATTCTGCTGGATAGTGGGATTGAGACGCACCTGTTTTACCGTACCGGTGAATTCACGCTCCTGAAAAGCATCGACGGTAAAGTTGACCACTTGGCCGAGATGCAGCTGGCCGATGTCCGCTTCCGCCACACTGGTGTCAATCTGCATCTGGCGCAGATCCTTGGCAATCTGGAACAAGACGGGCGTCTGGAAGCTTGCTGCCACCGTCTGGCCGATATCCACATTGCGCGCAATGACTACGCCGGAAATGGGTGAACGGATCACACTGTAATTGAGATTGGTACGATCGCGCGCAAGCTGTGCTTCACTGACCGCAAGCTGGGCGCGAGCGCCCTCGAGTATTTGTTCGACTGCGTCCAGGGCATCGGGGGAAATAAAGCCCTGTTCCACCAGGGCACGGTTACGGGTCATCTTGTTATTGGCCAGCTTCAACGCCGTTCGGGCGTTTATTACATTAGCTTCCGACTGCCGCAATTGGGCCTGAAACAGCGATGGATCGAGTTCTACCAGTATTTGCCCCTCTTCGACCGTGTCGTTGAAATCCGCGTAAAGCTTGTATACCGTCCCTGATACCTGGGTGCCGACATTAACCAGCACAACGGGGTTGAGGGTACCGTTGGCGGAGATATTCTGTACAATATCGCCGCGGTCCACTGTCTGGGTTTTGTAGCGTTCCTGATTGGAGCCGGGTTTCGTTTGCCAGTACCAAAAACCAATCAAGGCTGATAGCAGTGCCACGATGAGGACAAGCAGCCTGGCGCGGGGGAAAGATGTCATACGTAACTCAGGAGTATCCGGTGCCAGGGTGGGGAAAAATGAAAGCCGAATGTTACCTGAGTGCGCGGTGTTTAGAAATCATCCTGTAAGCGAGAATGGCCTGTCGAGCCTCATTTCTCTTTCTTTTGCGCCTCGGCCAGGACGCGCAATTCTTTGAGGCGCGCCTCCGCGCTGGATTTCTGGTAGAAGTCGCCATCGTCACCTTTCAACGCGATCTGCAGCTGTTCGATAGCGGCATGGACGTTGCCTTGACGCGTATAGACCTCCGCTTGCGCGCGGTGCTGCATCATCATGTCCCCGAGCGCACCGTAGCTTTGTGCCTGCAGCTGGTAAAGACGTATGTCGTTGGGCATATACTGCAATTGCTGGTTAACAAACTTGAGCGCAGCATCGGCGCTATTGGCGCGCAGCAGCGCGTCGGTGTAGTCGTAGATTAATGCCCGGTGCTGTGGATAGGTTCGTAGCGCGGCTTCATAAATATCGAGCGCTTCCGCGGTTTGTCCCATGGCGAGTTTAACTCGTGCCGCAAGGGTTTCGATCATGGCGCTTGGCTGTAATGATTTACGTGTAATCTGGATCGTGGTACCGAGGCGGTGATTTTCCGGCGTTTTGTCCATACTGGTGTAATGATTCGATGCGCGGTGCGGCCGATATATTCGTGGGTCGGTTTTGTAAATATCGAGCGCTTCCGCGGGTTGCCCCACGGCGAGCCGGGCACGCTCCGCAAGTGTCTCGATCATGTCGCTCGACAGCGGTGTTTTATAGGTATTCTGGGGAGCCACGGTCAAATGGTGATTCTCCAAGGCCTCATCGGCGTCGGACTGCAAGTTTTCATACAGTTGCATTAATTCTTTGTCCGCGCGCAAGAATTTTCTGTCTCGCAACAAAGCACTGATCAGTCCATAGCGCTCGACAGCTTCAGTGCTATAACGCTTCTCCCGCAAAGCGGAGTCAAAGAATTCAACCGCCTCGCCGGGAGTACCCATAGTGGCTCGCAGCTTGGCTCGTACCAGCTGGAAATCGAGACTGTCGGGAACCTGGCGGTAAGGCAAACTATGCGTGCGGTTATCAATATCCGCGATTCGCTCATAAGTAATGGGGTGGGTGCGCAGGTATGAAGGTGCGCCATTCTCACGGAATCTTCCAGCCGTCTGTAAACGTTCGAAAAATTCTGACATCCCGCGTGGGTCAAGACCGGCGCTAATCAGTATATTCAGGCCGATACGATCGGCCTCTTTTTCGTGGTCACGGGTGAAATCCAGCTGTGACTGAATTTGGCGGGCCTGCGAGCCAATCAGAACGGCTTGCGCCGCCTGCGGGTTTGTGCGCGAAGCCAGAACCGCCAATGCGACTGCCGCCAGAGAGGTTAGAATGCTGTATCGCTGTCCGGCAATCATGCGCGCGAGGTGTTTCTGGGTCACGTGCGCGATTTCATGCGCCATTACGCCAGCCAGCTCCGATTCACTTTGCGCGGTCAGAATAAGGCCGGTATTGAAGCCCATAAAGCCGCCGGGCAGTGCAAACGCATTGATCATCGGATCTTTTATCGCAAAGAACTCGAACTCCTGGTCGGGACGCGACTCACGTGAGTTCAGAAGCAAACGGTTCCCGAGATGGGTGAGATAACCGGCGACTTCGGCATCGTCAAGATAACTGGGGTCTGCGCGAATTTCGCGCATGATCCGCAGTCCGAGTTCACGCTCTTCCTGTGGCGAAAAAGTCGCCTGGGATGCATCGCCGAGATCAGGTAGCCCCGCGGCAAAAATATTGACCGGGAACAGTAGCGGTAAAGCCACCATCAAATAGCGAAATTTCATGAGGATAAGATAACCGTATCCGGATGAAGTTCCAACGTGCGTCGGTACTTGGCAGGGAACACGAGGGGACTGTGCGTGGGTGCAAAGCTACAACATAATCAGAGAAGGACGTTAATGCCGAAACCAGGCGATCCGTATTCCTTCCATAATCTCGCTGACGCCAGCATTCGTACAAGGTATGGGGTTTTAAATTGCTGTCTCGCCTATCTCGCCGGTACGGATTCTCACCACCTGTTCTATGCTTGTGACGAAAATCTTGCCATCCCCAATCTTGCCGGTGCGCGCAACGTTAACGATGGTATCGATAACGCCGTCCACCAGTGCTTCAGGCACCACTATTTCAATTTTTATCTTCGGCAGAAAATCCACCACATATTCCGCGCCTCGATAGAGTTCGGTGTGGCCTTTTTGCCTGCCGAATCCCTTGATTTCAGTGATGGTTAATCCACTCACGCCGGCTTCATTGAGCGCTTCGCATACTTCGTCGAGCTTGAAAGGTTTGATAATAGCCTCGATTTTCTTCATGTTGCGTTTCTCATGATACGTTACCCTGGTTGTCCTGAGTTAACTTAGGTTAACTTAGTCGGATGTGTTTTTTATAACGAATTACCGTCGTGTTTATAGCAGCGGTGTGTGGTAGCCCTCCGCCGTATTTGGAAGCTGATTATACGGGGTTCTGGAATTTTAAATCCCGCTTGATTGCCGATTGTCCATAGGTGATTAAAACTCATCCTGATATTTTGACGTAATCGGATAACGCCAATCCTTGCCGAAACCGCGCTGGGTGATTCGGATACCGGGCGGGCTCTGGCGGCGTTTATATTCATTCAGGCGGATCAGGTGCACCACGCGCCGCACGTCCGCTTCGGCATAGTTCATTTCCAGGATTTCCCGCAACGACAAATTGTGCTCCATATACGCTTCAACGATGCCGTCGAGTACGTCGTAAGGCGGCAGGCTGTCCTGATCGGTCTGGTCCGGACGCAACTCGGCCGAAGGCGCGCGGCTGATGACGCGTTCGGGGATCACGTGGCCCAGCGTATTGCGGTAGTGGCAAAGCCGGTACACCAGGGTTTTGGTGATATCCTTCAGCACCGCGAAGCCGCCCGCCATATCGCCATAAAGCGTACAGTAGCCTACGGCTATTTCGGATTTGTTGCCGGTCGTGAGCACAATGGAACCGTATTTGTTGGATAACGCCATCAGTAAATTGCCGCGTATACGTGCTTGTAGATTTTCCTCCGTGGTATCGGGGCAATTATGACTAGGCGGCTCCGGGAACCCCTTTGCCAGCGTATCAAGGAATTCGTTAAACACCGGCTGGATGGAAAGTTCGCTGTAGCGCACACTTAATGTCCTGGCCATCGTGCGCGCATCCAGTAAGCTGATATCGGCGGTAAAGGGTGATGGCATCATGACCGCTTCCACCCTGTCGGCACCCAGCGCATCCACCGCGACCGCCAGCGTGAGCGCCGAATCCACGCCGCCGGAAAGCCCCAGCAGCACGCCCGGTATGCCATTCTTTCCCACATAATCCTTGAGGCCAAGACACAATGCCTGATAAACGGTTGCTTCCAGCGTTTGCGACGCTGTGATTTCCCCGTGCACGGGAGCACCGTCTTGCAATTCGATCAAGCCAAGGGTTTCCGTGAGCGTATTGAATTGATGCGTCAGCTCACCTCTGCCATTCATTGCAAAGGAAGCGCCATCGAATATCAGTTCATCCTGTGCGCCTACCAGATTGGCATAAATCATGGACATTCCCGTTTCGCTGGTGCGCTGACGCACAATCTGGTGGCGCAAGGCTTGTTTGTGCATGTGATAAGGAGAAGCATTGAGCACTATCAGCACGTCGGCTCCTGCCTTTCTGGCGCGGGTGGCTGTATTTCCGTGCCAGATATCCTGACAGATGTTGACGCCGAATCTTATCCCTTCCAGTTCAAACAGACAGGAATCGGAACCTGGTTCGAAATAACGCCGCTCGTCGAACACAGAGTCATTGGGAAGCAGATTCTTGTGATAGGTGGCGATAATTTTGCCGTCGCGTATCACCGAGGCTGCATTATAGAGTTTGTTATCCGCGAGATGCGGATGCCCTACCAGTAGCGTTACACTACTTATTTCTTTGGCCAGGTCTGCAAGCGCTTGTTCACATGCGAGCTGGAATCCGTGGCGCAGGAGAAGATCTTCCGGTGGGTAGCCCGACAGTGCCAGCTCGGGTGTGACAACTAACCCGGCTCCGGCACTTTTAGCCAGATTGGCGTAATCGAGTATTTTGCGGATATTGCCGCCAAGGTCGCCGACTGTACAATTAATCTGGGCAATGGCGAGCTTCATGATAAGGCAGGGTTAATGGGCACTATCTCTGCGTTGCTGGCAGGAGGTTGTCAGGTTAGCTGTGCTAACCTGACCTGGAACCTGGGATAATACCAGAATGAATCCTCCTTCGCGGACCGCAAGACTGCTCCCGGCATGGCTGGTATGCTGGCGGGGACCATGAAAATGTGCTTGAATGTGAAAATCGACATTCAGCGCGATGCGCTTTGCTTATTGGCACTCTACCACTCTGCGGTGATCCCGGCACGTGCGTGAAAATTCTTCATGATTCCAGGATTTGAAGTAAAAGTAATCAATTCGCTCGACGGTATTTCTGTGAAGGCATGGAACATGCTGGCCGGGGACGATCCGTTCCTGCAGCATGAATTCTTTTCCGCCATGCATGATACCGGCTGCGTCTCAGGGAAAACTGGCTGGCTGCCGCAATTTATTACCCTGTGGGAAGGAAGCACCCTGCGGGGTGCGTTGCCGCTTTATCTGAAAAACCATTCTTATGGGGAGTATGTATTCGACTGGGCCTGGGCGGATGCTTATCGACGCTGCGGCTATGCGTATTACCCCAAGCTGCTGAGCGCGGTACCTTTCAGCCCTATTACCGGACAGCGGTTGCTGGCGGGAACCGCGGAGCATCGCGCCTTGCTGGTTTCGGCTGCATTGAGAATGGCAAAAGACAAAAACGTGGAAACAAGCGTGTCATCGTTCCACTGCCTGTTCCCCCGCGAGGATGAGGCGCTGGAAATGGAGATGGCGGGAATGACGTTACGGCACGGTATCCAGTTTCACTGGAAGAATCGGGAGGCTGGCGGTTATGAAGATTTCGAAGCGTTTCTGGCGGAGTTGAGCCATGGCAAACGCAAGAAAATCCGGCAGGAACGGCGCAAGGTTCATGCGGAAGGTATCCGCTTTCAGTGGCTGTCCGGATATGACGCAAGTCATGATCACTGGCGTTTCTTCGTCAACTGCTACAATAAAACTTACCGCGATCACCATTCCATGCCTTATCTCAATCTGGAATTCTTTTTGCGGCTCGGCAAAAGCATGCCGGAAAATCTATTGCTGATTCTGGCGTTGCGCGATGATCAACCCGTTGCCGCTGCGCTAAATTTGCATAACTCCCGCACGTTATATGGGCGTTATTGGGGTACGATGGAATTTGTCCCTGGACTGCATTTCGAGACCTGCTACTATCAAGCCATCGAATTCTGTATTGCCCATCGTATCGCGTTGTTTGAAGGCGGCGCACAGGGAGAGCATAAGCTTGCGCGCGGCTTTCTTCCCGTACGTGTCTGGTCGGCGCACTGGCTTGCACACCCGGAATTCGCCGCTGCTATCGGGAATTATCTGAAGCACGAAGCACAGGATATCAATCATTATCTGGATGAGCTGAATGAGAGCTCGCCATTCAGGAAAGACAAAGAGAGATGAAATTCTGTAGTAATTGCGGCACGCCGGTTGAATTGCGCGTTCCCGAAGGCGATAACTTGCCGCGTTATGTTTGCCCCGCGTGCAGCATTGTTCATTATCAGAATCCGAAGATAGTGGTGGGCTGCATACCTGAGTGGGAGGACAGGATATTGCTATGCCGGCGCGCCATCGAGCCGCGTCACGGTTTATGGACCGTACCTTCGGGTTTCATGGAAAATGCCGAAACCCTGGTCCAGGGTGCCGCCCGCGAAACGCTGGAGGAAGCCAATGCACGGGTCGAAATGGGGAACCTGTACGCCATTTATAATATTCCCCATATCAATCAGGTGCACGTTCTGTTTCGTGCGCGATTGCTGGATCTGGATTTTAAACCCGGTATCGAGAGCCTGGACGTCCAGCTTTTTGAAGAAGCGGAGATTCCCTGGGATACGTTGGCGTTTCGGGTTATCCATGAGCCACTGAAACGTTACTTTGAGGAACGCCAACAAGGAAAATTAGGTTTTCACATGGGTACCATAGAAGAGCTTCGCAAGTAATTCACCGCGCCGCAGGAATGCGCAGGGTATGCAGATCGACCTGATTGGCAGCATTACGCCGCCCGTAGCGAGTCCACGATATTCAGGCGCGCAGCGCGTGCGGCGGGAAGAAAGCCGCCGGCAATTCCCATGATTAGCGCAAATGTAAATGACTTGATGATAATCGCGCCATTCAGGGTAAAACTGAACGCGAGTTCGGAAAATGATTGCCAGTTCATGGTGGAAATAGTGAAGAATTGCATGAATGATGCCAATATTAGTCCGACCACGCCTCCCGCCGCGCCAAGCATCAGTGCTTCCACGAGAAAAGCGGTCAGAATATTTTTTCGGCGGAATCCCAATGCGCGCAGAGTGCCGATTTCCGTCGCACGGTTGGCGACAGAGGCATACATGGTGATCATCGCGCCGATAATCGCGCCGACGGAGAAAATAATCGACAGTATCATTCCCAGATAGCGAATGAAATTTGCCAGCAGTTGCGACTGTTCGGCATAGAAGACACTTTCCTGCTTGACTTCCAGAGTCAGGCGCGGATCATTTTCAATGCGGGTTTTGAGCTGAGAAAGCATCGCGGGATCGTTCAGCTTCAATATCACCGAAGAATAGACTGGCCTGCGAAATGCCTGCATCAACTGGTCCACATCGCCCCATATTTCAGAATCGAAACCGGTTTTACCCGCGTCCATAATGCCGACCACCGTCCATTCACGCTGCCCGAAGCGCAGTGTTTCGCCGACACCGGCGCCCTGATAGCGCTCGGCGACACTCTTGCCTGCAATTATTTCCGTTGAACCAGGGCGAAACATGCGTCCCTCGGTGATCTCCACTTGCGGGCGCAGTTCGATTCCTTTTTGCCCCACGCCGCGGATCAATACATTGGAAGCCTTTTCGGAACTACGCTTGGCGAGGGAAATCAATACTATCGTTTCTTTTGATGCCAGCCGCAAACCGTTCGCACTGTAGGCAACTTCCGGCTGGTTTTCCACAATGGCGGCCTGCTCGCGATCAATGACGCTTTGTACCTCAGTCCCGGCGGAACGGCGGGTGATAACCACATTGTCGGGTGAGCCGGTTTCCACCAGTGTTTTCCTCAGACCCTCCTCCAGCATGAGTACCGTTGCAAATACAAACACCACCAGTGCCATGCCCCCTGCGGTAAGCAGGGTAGTCAGCTTGCGGGCGGCGAGGTTACGCCATATATAGGAAAGAGGAACGGACATGAATTAACCGATGCTCCTCAATCCTTCCACGATGGGTACCCGCGCGGCACGAAAAGCGGGCAGAATTGCCGCAGTAATGCCGACCGCGATTGCGGCGGCGGCTTGCATGTAAATCGTTTCCAGGGAAACTCCGAATACTGGAAACAGCGTGCCGACCTGTTCGCTGAACCTGTCGGCAACAGGGAAGGTGAGCAGAATGCCAATCACCGCGCCAGCCAGCGCAATTGCAAGGGATTCTCCATAAATTAATCCGGCGAGGAAGTACGGACCAAAACCCAGTGCCTTGAGGGTGGCATATTCGGCGATGCGTTCGCGCGCCGTCATTGCCATGGTATTGGCCATTACCGCAAGGATAATGAAAATCACCAGGAACGAAACGATGCGTATCGCCACCACAATGGCCTCGGTCATGGAGACAAATCCTAGTTGAAAAGCCTTTTCTGTTTCGGTGAGAGTCTCGGCAAGAGAGTTTCTGAACATCGTGTCCACTTCAGTCGATATCTCCGCGGCTCTGTCGGGATCGGAAATTTCGATCACGTAGACACCGATCCAGTCGATCCTGCGGGCAACCGCTTTTTTCATGGTTTCATTGAGATAGTCCCAGTGAAAGAAAAACTGCGATGTGTCGGTTCCCGCCTCCGCACCATCATAAATAGCCCGTACCGTAAAGCTCCATGCGCCAGGATAAATCGTGCCGCGCAGAGGGATGGTGTCGCCGATTTTGAACCCATACGTGTTTGCCAGCTTGCGACCGATCACGCAGCCCTTGCGGTCGGTGAGGAATGCTTTCATATCAGCGGGTGGAATGAGGTACTCGGGATAAAGATTAAAATAGGTTTTTGCATCGACGGCGAATTGTGGAAAAAAGTTCTTTGGCGTGATATATACTCCACCAAACCAGCTCGCATGGGAGATGGCCGTAACACCTTGAATTCTGCGAATTCGTTCCTGGTAATTGATGGGTAGCGGAAAGACCAGCGAGATTGCGTTCCGTGTCACCAGGCGCGCCGATGAGGCGCCTTCCGCACCCGCATACCAGGCATCAACGACTGTGCGCAGCAGCCCGAAAGCGAGTATTGCCACCACCAGGCCCAGCACGGTCAGGCCAGTGCGCAGTTTGTGCCGCAACGTATTTCTCAGGATAAGCTTCAGGAAATGCATTTTTGAAAAATTCCGCAGATACGCCGATAATGAAAAAAGTCTGAAGAGAACAGGTTGGGTAAGATATCTCCTGTTTTATCAGCTTGTTACATCCAGTTCGCCTTTCTCCAAATGTCGAATTAAATGGGCCGATTTAGCTGCATGCGGGTCGTGCGTCACCATAATGATGGTTTTGCCCATCTCGCTGTTAAGGCGCTCAAGCATGGCGAGAATATCGTTTGCCGATGCGCGATCGAGATCTCCGGTGGGCTCGTCCGCCACCAGTATCACGGGGTCGGTGATGAATGCGCGGGCAATCGCCACGCGTTGCTGCTGACCGCCGGACAGCTCCGAAGGATAATGTTCCATCCGGTCAGTCAATCCCACCATTGACAATGCCAACTCCACGCGTTCTCGCCTCTCGCCGCGCGAAAGCCGCGTTAATAGCAGCGGCAATTCAACATTCTCAAACGCGGTCAGTACCGGCATCAAATTGTAAAACTGGAAAATGAAACCAACATTGGCCGCACGCCAGTCGGCCAGATCCGCTTCGGAAAGCGTGGCGATGTCTACCCCGTTAACTTTTAGCGAACCGCTGTCCGGCTTGTCAATCCCGGCAATCAGATTGAGCAGGGTGCTTTTACCGGAACCGGAAGGTCCCATTAAGGCGATGAAGTCGCCGGAAATAATATCGAAGGAGATATTCGTCAGGACCGGCACCCGCTGCTCGCCGCGATGGTAGCTTTTGGTGACCTGCCTGATCTGGACAATGGGCTCCGGAGGATTTTCCATGCGTCTTTATTTCGCCGCTGTTTTGACTTTGTCTCCATCGTCGAGTCCATCGCCGGGGCGTAGTATGACTTTATCACCCGCCTTGGGACCTTTCAGAACTTCAATCATATCGCCAATTTTGTCGCCGGTTTCGATAGGTGTTTCAACTGCTTTCTCGTCTTTCATGATGAATACCACGTTCTTCCTGTTGCGCTGAACAATGGCATCCGGCTGAACCACTGTGCGGGCAGTGCGCTGCTCTACGGCCATTTCCTTCTCCAGAAAAGCGATTTTTGCGCTCATTTCCGGCAGAATGTTCGGGTCGCGATCAATAAAACGGATTTTTACCAGCACCGTGGCTTTGGCCCTGTCCACTGTCGGCACGATGCGTTGAACCACGCCACGCAATCGTACGTCAGGCATCGCATCCAGCTGAATTTCACAGGGCTGCTCGAGCTTCACTTTGGGTAAATTGGACTCGGATACGTCGGCTTCGACTTCCAGCGTATCCATGTCGGCCATCGTCACTACCGCGCCTTTGGCATCGAGTGCGGATGAGAAGGGCGTTATTACGTCACCGACATTGGCACTTTTGGTCAGCACTACCCCATCAAACGGTGCGCGGATCAGTGTTTGTTCCACCGCTATCCGGGCAGCCCGAAAATTTGCCTCGGCCGCGCCAACAGATGCCTGGTAACCCAGGACAGCCGCCTGGGCTTTGCGAAAGCGGGCGGTTGCGATGTCGTGGGCGAATTGCGAAATAAAGCCCTTGGCAAGCAGTTCACCATTGCGGTTGAATGCCGCCTCGGCATCAACCAATTCCGCTTGGCCGTGCTGTAAATTTGCCTTGGCTACCCTAACGTTGGCCGCGGCTTGCTCCATCGTGGCACTGACATCCGTGTTTTCCAGTCGGGCGATAATCTCGCCCTCTGTTACGCGGCTGCCTTCCGTCACACCCAGCCATTCGACTCGTCCCGTAGCCTTCGACGCGACTGCCGCTTTACGCTGTGCAACGACATAGCCGGTGGCATTGAGCAGCGTGAAAGACTGGGACGGATAGGCGGTGGTGACTGTGCCGGACTCCACCTCCATCGCAGTGCCGGTACGAAAGTAGAAGATGATGACCAGACTCAGCGCCGCGATGATCGCCAGTGTGGGAATGAGGCGGGGAGATTTCCTATGGCCGGTTATATTGGCGCTACCGCTTCGGTCAATCTTTAATCGGGATAGATCTTCGTTGGCCACAACAACATCCTGAATGATTCAATCGCATGATTATGGCGTAGAAGCAATGCTACGGCTAGGCAAAGCCCAGTTGGCAAACTCAGTTGGCAAAAAAGGCCACGGAGCCTTATATAGAGGTCCACCAAACTTTGTCAGGAAGTACCCATAGTGGTGGATGAGAAGAGAGTGCTATTCCAGAAACACCATCCTTGAACGCGCAAGTGGCGGATTGTTGGCGAAATAGCGTTTGATACCGGCAAGCATTGCGTCGGCCAGTTTGTCCTGGTAGGCAACGTCTTTCAGTTTCTTTTCCTCGTCCGGATTACTGATGAAAGCGGTTTCCACCAGGATAGACGGAATATCGGGAGACTTGAGTACAGCGAAGCCCGCCTGTTCCACCTCGTTTTTATGCAGATGGTTTATATCGCCGATTTCCGAGAGCACCTCCCGGGCGAGCCTGAGGCTGTCATTGATAGTGGCTGTTTGTGACAGATCCAGCAGGGTCTGCTTGAGATAGGGGTCCTTGATATCCAGATTGACTCCCCCTATCAAGTCCGCCTCATTTTCTTTTTTTGCTAGCCAGCGGGCGGCCGCGGAAGTTGCCCCCCGCTCGGACAGCGCAAAAACAGACGAGCCGCGCGCATGCGGTTTGATGAAAGCATCCGCATGCACCGATACGAACAGATCGGCATTCAATTGGCGCGCTTTTACCAGACGCATCGGCAGCGATATAAAGTAATCGCCTTCGCGTGTCAGGGCTGCGCGCATGTTGGGCTCTTTATCAATCTTCGCTTTAAGCTTTTTGGCAATCGCCAGTGTGATGTCTTTCTCATGGGTGCCGCTGCGGCTCACCGCTCCGGGATCCTCGCCACCGTGCCCAGGGTCGATGGCGACCGTTATAAGCCGTATCGTTTCCGATTTGTTCCTTTTTGCGGTCGCGGTATTCCTTATGGCTTTGCTATTTGCCTTTGCGTTCATTCCGCTATCGGCATTGAGGTCTGGCTGTAACATTGCTGTGGCATTCTCATTGAGTAACGCCATAAGTGGATCGGGCGGAATAGCGGGGTAAATGTCCAATACCAGCCGATAACCGTAATTGCCTACCGGCTTGAGGACAAATGCCTGGGGTATGGCCTCGGTTTTGAGGTCCAGCACCAGCCGCAGTACGGTCGGCTTGAAACGGCCGATGCGCACCGCGCGTATGTAAGGATCAGTGGCGTCAATTTTTCCCGGCAGGTTCTCAAGTTCCGGACTGAGCCTGACATGCTCCAGGTCAACCACCACGCGATCCGGATCTTTTACCGTGCTGAGCGAGTACTGGATGGGTAAAGCCGACTCTAGCGTGAGACGCGTATATTCGGACGCAGGCCAAACCCGGGCGGAGCTGACCAGGGTATTCGCAAAAACACCATTGCTGAGTGACAAAAGCGGGAGTATTGCTATCAACAAAAACAGGGTGAATGCCGATGGAGCAGAAAGATTGTGGCAACCGGCTATTGCCCGGGATTTCTTAGGGTTTGCCATTGCTTTAAACACCGTCTCCCTGTCTCCGTATGCGCCCGAATTTCGACGCGGCGATGATCTGTTCCGGTGATATGGATAAAAAACTGCAAATCCGCTCGGGGCAACAATCCGCCCGCTTTTTCGGGCCATTCCACCAGACAGATGGATTCTGCGTTGAAATATTCACGAAAACCTGCTTCCTCCCATTCCATCGGATCATTGAAACGATAGAAATCAAAGTGATAGAAGTATAACCTAGAAATTTTATAAAGTTCAACTAAATTATAGGTGGGGCTTTTTACTTTTCCTTGATAATCCAGACCGCGCAAGATGCCTCGCGCCAGCGTGGTTTTGCCCGCGCCCAGATTGCCGCTCAGGAAAACAACAAAACCAGGATGCAATATTGTTGCGATTTCCGCGCCGAGCGCCAGCGTTGCGATTTCTCCGTCAAGACTGAGCGTGAAGTGATGCAGAGCGGAAGAATTGGTATGATGAGAACTATACAAAAGAAAAAAATATCCAAAGATCCGTCAGGAATTCGTGGAGTCTACCCGGATGCGGTCGTCGATTTATCCCGGCTCGCCGATGCGATCAAAGCATGGGGAAAGGGCTGGGGCTTTCAGGAGATTTTCATCGCGGATGCACAAATGCCGAAATGACAGAAGCGGAATCCGGACCACTTGAGTGGCTTGGTAAGGCCTATCACGGTGAGAGGGATTATATGGCAAAACATGGGATATGGCGTACTATCCGTCTGAACTCGTTCCCAGGACGTTGCGAATGATCTCGCGAATCTTGAGAAGATCGTACTAAAGTCCTATTTGCTCATGCCGTTGAACTTGATACGATGCGGACCTGTAACTGGAACAAGTCGTTCAACTTGGCTGATTTGCTTATACGGTGTGTTTTATCTTGAGGATAATCTTTTCCGATTCCAAAGCGGGTTGATATAAAAATGCTATTATGACGCACATTAAAGATCCTAGATTCCGTGACATACGTGGAAAACACTATCTACTCATTGCATCTTTAATTATCGTTGGCGGCCTGCATGACCCGGCGCATCTTCAATAAACAGAAAAAAGGAAATTCAGTGAACACTCCCCATATCAGTACCAAGAAATGGCTGACCTGTTTTGCTATCGTGTTTCCTATGCTCGTCCTGGGCGGTTGCAAAACATATCCGCCTCTTTCTCCCGACGACAAGCATATTGCGCACGATTATTTGATAGGGCCGGGTGACAACGTGGATATCATTGTCTGGCGCAATCCGGAAGTCTCCATGTCGGTGCCGGTTCGTCCCGATGGAAAAATCACTACGCCCCTGGTGGAAGATCTCCCGGCCAGCGGAAAAACATCCACACAGTTGGCCCGAGACATTGAAGAAGCGCTGTCCAAGTATATTCAGCAGCCTGTTGTAACAGTTATTGTGACACAGTTTATTGGACCATACACCGAGCAAATCCGCGTCATCGGCGAGGCAGCCAGACCCCAGGCGCTTCCTTATCGCGAAGAAATGACGCTAATGGATGTTTTGATCGCAGTGGGCGGCATAACGGATTTTGCTGCCGGCAACAAGGCCAGAATCATTCGTAGCGTGGATGGGAAACAGCAACAGTTTAGCGTTCGGCTGGATGACCTGATCAGAGACGGTGACATCTCGGCTAACGTCCCCATGCGTCAAGGTGACGTTTTAGTTATACCGGAGAGCTTCTTCTGAGTTTCGGCATGCTTGATTTAGCCTTTGGATATCCATTCCCTATATAAAGTGATCTGGCAGCTCGCTTCACCTCGGGATCGAGGATAGCTGGGTAAAAAAATGACAATGAATATGAAAATAGTCTTTTTGGATTTCCATCCGATGGCGGCGCAAACAGGCCGCCAGAAATTCCATCGCCGTAAAAGCCGACAATAGTATTTCCAAGGAACGCCTGACAAAATGGAGGAACTGACTACCCAGCTGCTTGTTTATTTGAAGGGGATATGGAAGTATCGCTGGATCTCGGTACTTGCTGCCTGGGTTGTGGCTATTGCGGGATGGGTTATCGTCTACAAGATGCCTGATGATTATCAGGCATCAGCCAGAATTTATGTGGACACACAAAATGTCCTGAAACCGCTCATGGCGGGTATGACGATTTCCCCCGATCTGCAACAGCAGGTTTCTATCATGAGCCGTACGCTGATCAGCCGCCCCAATGTGGAGAGGGTCGTTCGCATGGTCGATCTGGATATCAAGGTCAAGGATGCGAAAGATCATGAAGCGCTCGTCAAGGAACTCATGGAGAAAATCAAGCTTGGGACAACCGGTCGCGATAATCTGTTTACGATTCATTATAATAATAAAAATCCAAAGCTTGCTAAGGATGTTGTTCAATCGTTGCTCACCATTTTTGTTGAAGGGGGGCTGGGAGACAAGAGACAGGATTCTTCCGCCGCGCTCCGTTTTATTGATGAGCAGATCCAGAGTTATGAAGAAAAGTTGATAGCAGGGGAAAATAACCTTAAGGCATTCAAGCAAAAGAACATTGGAATGATGCCCCAGCAAGGTAGCGATTATTATTCACAGTTATCCGCGGCGACCGAAGATCTCAACAAAACAAGGCTGGAATTACGGGAAGCCGAGCATGCGCGCGATGCGATCAAGAGGCAAATTACTGGCGATGAGCCCGTAATGATGGTGGATCAGAGCGATGCGATTTCACCTATAGTGAATGTGGAGATTGATTCCCGAATCAGCGCATTGAACAAGAACCTGGATGCGCTCAGACTAAATTTTACGGAATTGCATCCTGATATCATTTCCACGAAGCGCCTGATCGCTCAACTTGAAGAGCGCAAGAAAGAAGAGGCCAAGCTCGTGGTAAGAGATACCACCGATCCCGGAAAAAACTATAGCCCCATGCTGCAACAGCTTAACGTGGCCCTGGCGGAAGCTGAAGCCGATGTGGCATCCATGAGGGCTCGCGTGGAAGAATATACCGCCCGTTTCAATCGTTTGAAGTCGCTGAGTAACGCGGTACCTCAGGTGGAGGCGGAACTTGCTCAACTCAATCGCGATTATCAGGTGAATAAATCCAATTATGAGAAGCTTCTTGAACGCCGTGAATCCGCAAAGATATCAGGTGAATTGGGTTCCGCCACTGATCTGATGTCATTCAGGATCATCGATCCGCCGACGGTCTCCGACCGGCCGGTGGGACCGGACCGCGGCAAGCTGTTTTCTCTGGTGTTTCTGGGATCTCTGTTAGCCGGAATCGGGATAGCGTTTGTCATCAGCCAAGTCCGGCCTACATTCCACAGTCAGGCGAGCTTGCGTGAAATTACCGGCAGACCAATCCTGGGCTCGGTTCCCATGATCTGGACGGATCAAGAGAAAGTAAAGAGCAGGAAGCGGCTCTATGCCTTTGGTCTATCTTTGCTATCTTTGTTGGGTTTATATGGCACCTTAATGGTAAAGATGATTTGACCCGAGTTTTTGCAACTTGACGTTCTTCGCCAATTTTTGAGACGCATGCAGATTTATTACCCTAAGAAGCACCTATACTAAGTCCCTGCTGCTGCGACGCTGATCAAGACAGGATGGCTAGGTATGTGGCCAACGATATTGGTTCGTCGCAACAGTCTCTGTCAGGCAGGTGAGGTATTCCGGAATCCCGCGATTTATTCCGGTTTAAAAAAACCGGTGCGATCGTCTGCTTCCATTGGGGGGTTCGGAATCAATATTATGTCGATTTGATTCAGATTCAGATATTTTGTTCGGGAGACATCATGGATAACCGTATCCTGGCAAGTTCCAATCCAACACTATTGGAGAAAGCGTGAGCATTATTGAAAGAGCCGCAGGTAAGCTTGAAAAAGAAGGGAAGAGTGGTGCCAAACAAATGCCACCGCAAATGCCGCCCAGTAGTTTGGTAAACTCGGGCCAGAAGCATTCGAGTGCAAATGATACGCCCGAGAAAGAGATCAGCCAAAATTTTTCACCAAGCCCTGTCTCGCCTTCCGCCTCGACATCCAAGCACATTACACTCAACCTCGCCAAGATGCGTCAGTATGGCATTGTCACGCCCGACGAAGGAAGAACACAAGTTGCCGAGCAATTCCGCGTGATCAAACGGCCATTGCTCACCAATGCGTTCAGTCAGGGCGCGGGCATGATCAAGAATGGCAATTTGATTATGGTTACCAGCGCGCTGGCAGGGGAAGGTAAAAGCTTTTGTACTGTCAACCTGGCGATGAGCATCGCAATGGAAATGGACCGTAGGGTTCTTCTGGTCGATGCGGATGTAGCCCGTCCCACCGTACCAAAAATTCTGGGATTAGGGACAGAAAGAGGTTTGATGGACATTCTTCTCGATGACAAACTCAAGTTGGCAGATGTCTTGATGAAAACCAACGTGGAGAAACTCACGCTTCTTACGGCGGGGACGCGGCATTCGCATTCTACCGAGCTACTGGCAAGCCAAAGTATGGCAGCGCTCCTAAAGGAGCTGGCACAACGTTATGCTGATCGCGTTGTTATCTTTGATTCCCCGCCGCTGCTTTTAACCAGCGAAGCGCGCGTGCTGGCAAGCCAAATGGGTCAGATTGTTGTGGTGGTAGAGGCTGAAACGACTTCACAGCAGGCGGTGAAGGAAATGCTCAGGCAGATCGAGTCGTGTGACGTGGTGAATTTGATCTACAACAAGGCCAGATCGTTCTCCGGCGGAGAATATTATGGTTATTATTACCATGAAAGTGCCTGAGAATCAGAAATGCAATAGAGATATATTCACGGTCGTTTGCTGGGCCGCCATGGCAATGCTGTCATTGTCATCCTATTCTTATGGGCAAGCCCAACCAGGCCGGCTGGGTCCAGCCGAACAGGGCCTAGACCAGCGACTGGGGCTGGGACAAAATGCGGCACCCATCCCCGCTGACGCTGGATGGAGAATCCAGCCCCGGCTGAATGTGAGAGAGACGTATTCCGACAATATTAGATTGGGGGCCGGCGGGGCGGATGGCGGTGACTTAGTGACCCAGATCAATCCCGGCATATTGGTGACTGGTTTAGGCCGCCGTTTTAATCTCACTGCCAATTACACCATGAATAATCTGATCTACGCGGAGAATAGTAATCTTACCAGAATGAGGCATCAATTCACTGGCTTAACCACAACTGAACTGATTGAGAATCTTTTTTTCGTGGACGGAAGAGCCGCAATATTCCAGCAAAATGCCTCCCTGTTTGGTCCGCAGGGGCTCGACAACGTTAATGTCACCGGTAATCGGGCTGATGTAAAAACTTACTCCATCAGTCCTTATCTGCGTCACCGTTTCCAGGATCTTGCTTCAACCGAGCTGCGTTACACCTACGGCGCCGTTGAGTCCAGTGTGAATGCGCTTCGCAACAGCCACAGGAATGCCTTCCAGGCTGGCCTCAACAGCGGCGATGCCTTTAGAATACTCAGTTGGGGTCTGAACTATAGCAATCAGATGATCGAGTTTGACAATACCAACCGGTCAGCCGAAATGGAACGGTCCACTGGCAATCTCCGCTATATGGTTACGTCCCGATTCGGCTTGACAGCAACCGGAGGCTACGAACGCAATACTTTTATTTCAATCCGGGGAAGCCCCACAAGCCCTTTCTGGACCGTGGGTTTCTCATGGATACCAGACGAGAGAACAAGTATTATTGCGAGTGGCGGTCAACGATTTTTTGGCGATACCTATTCGCTTCTGGCCAATCATCGTACCCGTCTTACCGTATGGAATGCGAGTTATGATCAAAACATCACGACTTTCAACCAACAGGCTGGCGGTGGTACAGGTGGCATAGGTGGTGTAGGTGGCATAGGCGGTGTAGGTGGTGGAGGTGGTTTCGATCCTTCCGGATCAGGTTCTTTTCTTAATCCCACCAATTTCTTTTCCAACCGGCTTTATCTGCAGAAGCGTTTCCAGGCAACTGTTGCTATGAATGGTGTAACCAATACGCTGTTGCTCAGAGTGTTTGATATGACACGCAAGGCATTCTCACCGGAGTCGGACGATGCCGACCTCCTTGGAGCAAACGCAGCCCTGCTCAACCATACCAGGCAAAGTGGAATTAACGGAACATGGAGTTACAGGATTTCTGCGCTCACCAGGGCCAATCTCATTTTGGGATACACAAGATTTAACTATCTTACTACCGACAGGAAAGACGATTTCAAGATAGGCATGCTTAGCCTGACAAGGCAATTTCAGGTCCAGCCTGCTGTGAATGGCATGATTCAATTTCGGCATGTTGAGCGGGACTCCAACCAAGCGGCTCATTATACCGAGAATGCTGTTATCGCCTCCCTGAACATGACCTACTAAAGGTAAGAGACGAATGTATGCATCATACTATGGTTTCAGAGTCAAACCATTTCAACTGAGACCCGACCCAAGTTTTTTCTTTGGCAGCAGAGGCCATAAACGGGCCATGGCTTATCTTGAGTATGGACTTTCGCAGGGAGAGGGTTTTATCGTCATAACCGGAGAAGTGGGTGCAGGCAAAACTACACTGGTACGCAATCTTTTCCGCACGCTGGAATCCGAGAATATCCTTGCCGCGCAAATAGTCAATACTCATCTGGACTCGGACGATACACTGAGGATGGTAGCCGCTGCTTTTGGGTTGCCTTACGAAAACTCCGGCAAGGCTTCGCTGCTGATCGGACTCGAAGAATTTTTTCGTAAATGTGATCAGCAAGGGAAGCGCGCTCTTCTGGTGGTGGACGAGGCGCAGAATCTTTCTCCTCGAACCGTGGAAGAGTTGAGAATGCTTTCCAATTTTCAAACAGACGACAAGCCGCTGCTGCAAACATTTCTGCTCGGCCAGCCGGAGTTCAGGAGAACGCTGCTTAGCGGGGATATGCAGCAATTGCGGCAAAGAGTGACCGCTACCTATCACCTTGGGCCCATGGATTTATCGGAAACACAATCCTATATCGAGCACAGGCTCAGTACCGCGGGCTGGAGCGGAGATCCATCGTTCGATGAGAGTGCGTTTGCCGCTATTTATGATTATACCGGTGGCATTCCTCGCAAGATCAACACATTGTGTGATCGCCTTTTGCTGATGGGTTGCCTGGAAAAATTGCACGGGTTCGGCGGGTCGGAAGTCGATGAGGTTATTCGCGATATCCAGCAGGAGTTTGATATGCCGACAGACGTCATCCAGGTTGAGGCCGATATCGCATCCGGACTGAACAGAGCGGAGGTGCTAGCCAGTGTGGAGAATATGGACAAACGGGTTGCCGAGCTGGAGGGGTCTGTTGTTTCTTTACTGGAACTGCTCAAGCAGGTACTGTCTCTCGCCGGCGTAAACAAGAATCTTCGGAAAGACAAGGTTTGAATGCATCTTTACATTGGACACCGGCTCCCGGATGAGCGTTATTGCCACTCAGCGGCAAGAATCGCGGAGGTGATTTGTTGGTGCGTGAAGAATGGCTTGCGGAGCTAAGTGCGGAATTGATTGTTTGCGGCGCTATGCGAGGGTAGTCAAATGAACACAACACCAATACGCAACGCGATGACCGTCGATGTGGAAGACTACTTCCAGGTTTCGGCGTTTACTCCCCATATTTCAAGGGAATCATGGACTTCCATATTTTGCCGGGTGGAGTCCAATATCGATCGTATACTCTCCTTGCTGGATGAGGAAGGTGCAAAGGCAACTTTTTTTACCTTGGGATGGATTGCCGACCGCCACCCTGACATGGTCAGGCGCATTGTCGCAAACGGTCACGAACTTGCCAGTCACGGGTGGGCTCATCATCGAGTCTCCGATCAGGAGCCTCATGAATTTCGTGATGATGTCATGCGCAGCAAAGCCATTCTTGAAGACATCGGCGGTCAGGCCATATTAGGTTATCGCGCGCCGAGTTTTTCCATTGGTCGCAATAATCTATGGGCGCTGGATATACTTGAAGAAGCCGGCTACCGTTATAGTTCCAGTATTTATCCCATTCAGCATGATCATTACGGCATGCCGGAAGCCCCTCGCTTCGCCCATCATCCGCGCACGCATCATGGGTTGCTGGAACTACCCATTACTACCATGCGTTTATTCAAGCGGAATTTTCCCGCCGGCGGCGGCGGCTATTTCCGGCTTTGGCCCTACCCGGTTTCGCGATGGTTCCTGCAAAGATTGAATCATCTCGAGCACCGTTCCGCGATCTTTTATTTCCACCCCTGGGAAATAGATCATAAGCAGCCGCGTCAGCAGGGTATCAGCATGAAAACACGCTTCCGCCACTATTACAATCTTCATCGTATGGAAGAGCGAATCAAGGCATTGACTCGGGATTTTGTGTGGGATCGCGTGGATCGGATTTTTCTAGAACAAGATGCATGAGCAGCATCATTGACGCATTCCAGGAGGATCATCAGGCTTCCCTCCACAAAATCGACACGCCGGTGGTCCATGCCTTTCAGCCACAGGATGCAGCAAGATGGGACGAATTCGTCTCAGGCTGTCCGGAAGCCACTTTCTTTCATCGCGCTGGTTGGAAGACGGTCATTGAACGTGCTTTGGGCCATAGAACCTGGTATCTCTACGCCGAATCCGGAGGGAAAATTCAAGCAGTGCTGCCATTGGCGGAAATCAACAGCAGGCTTTTTGGCCATTGCTTGAGTTCGCTCCCATTTTGTGTCTATGGTGGCATTGCCGCAATTTCGGAATCTGGCCGCACCGCGCTCGACCGCGCCGCCCAGGCGCTCGCTGCACGCCTGAAAACCGACTATCTCGAATACCGGAATTTGAGAATACAACACCCGGACTGGCCAACCAAGGATCTCTATGTCACTTTCCGTAAAGACATAGATCCGGAAGTGGAGCAGAACATGCAGGCCATCCCGCGCAAGCAGCGTGCAATGGTGCGCAAGGGTATCAAGGCTGGACTGGAAAGCGTCATAGATGAGGATACCGAGCGTTTTTTTTTAGCCTATTCCGCAAGCGTGCACCGTTTGGGTACTCCGGTCTTTTCGAGGAGATACTTCCAGCTTCTCAAGGAAACTTTCGCTAAAGATTGCGAGCTTATGGTCGTTCTAAAAGGAGGGTGCACCGTCAGTGGCGTAATGAGCTTTTATTTCCGTGACGAGGTGTTGCCTTATTATGGGGGCGGCACCGGCGAAGCAAGGGAGGTGGCGGGTAACGACTTCATGTACTGGGAACTGATGCGCCGCGCCTGTGAAAGAGGGGTTAGAACGTTTGACTTCGGGCGCAGCAAGCGTAATACGGGCTCTTACGATTTCAAGAAGAATTGGGGATTTGAGCCGCAACCGCTGCATTACGAATATCAGTTGCATCGTGCAGGAGCGGTGCCCGATCATAACCCTCTTAATCCCAAATATCAGATTTTCATCAAGGCTTGGCGGAAACTGCCGCTACCGGTTGCCAATTTTATTGGTCCTTACATCGTGAAGAATCTGGGCTAGATTCATGCAGGAGCTTCTTTATCTCGTTCATCGTATTCCCTATCCGCCGGATAAGGGGGACAAAATACGCTCCTATCACTTGCTCAAGCACCTGAGTCAACACTACCGCATCCATCTCGGTACTTTTATCGATGACGAGAAAGACTGGAGCTATGTGGATAAAGTCAAAGATTTCTGCGATGAGACCTGCTTTATCAAGCTCTCCCCTCAGGCTGCGCGCTTACGCAGCCTTGGCGGCCTATTTTTCCGGCAACCTCTTACCTTACCCTACTATCGGGATGAGGGTTTGCAAGCGTGGGTGAATAGCGTGCTCGAAACAAGATCCGTCAGAAATATTCTGATTTTCTCCTCAGGCATGGCGCAATACGTAAGCCATGCCGGGCTTGCACGCCGGATAATCGATTTTGTGGATATCGATTCGGACAAATGGATGCAATACGCAGCCACCAAAAGTTGGCCGATGAACTGGATATACCGGCGCGAATCAAGATTGCTGCTCAGCTATGAAAAGCAGGTCACCAGAGAATTTGACGGTGCAACCTTCGTTTCCGAGGCAGAAGCCAATTTATTCAAGCAGCTTGCGCCTGAGGTCGCGACAAAAGTCACTTACTTTAACAACGGCGTCGATGCGGACTATTTTTCGCCAAAAAATATCTACCCTAATCCCTACACCGCCGGTACCGATACCCTGGTTTTCACCGGGGCTATGGATTACTGGGCTAATGTTGATGCCGTGGACTGGTTTGCGCGCGGCGTCCTTTCCGCAATTCGGGCGCACTTGCCCGATGTCGAATTCCATATCGTCGGCGCACGGCCAACAGCACGAGTAATGGCGCTGGCTGCCCTCCCCGGAGTTGCGGTAACGGGTTCGGTGCCGGACATACGGCCCTATCTCGCCCATGCATCGTTGGCGGTGGCACCGTTGCGCATCGCCCGCGGTATACAGAACAAGGTGTTGGAAGCGATGGCCATGGAAAAGATTGTGATCGCTTCTCCACAGGCAATGGAAGGACTATGCGCGCTTCCTGGTAAGGAACTATTGATCGCAAACGATGAGGACGATTTTGTTCATCAAATAGTTACACTACTTCAGAGCAAATCGCATCGGACCATGGGTCATGCGGCGAGAGCCCGTGTTCTGGAGGATTACAGCTGGGAAAAAGGTCTGACGCGTGTTGATGCGCTACTTTCCCAGCCGCAAATTATTTCAACTGACGAAGCGTGTCCGCATGCCCTGCAAAACCATTTTAAATCCGCGAGAGATGTGGCATGAGCGTACAGACACCGCAAAAAATCGCGCATGGTTCAGCCACAACGCTGGATCAGCAAAGTTTGAAAGGAGCCGCGCTCCTCACCCTTGTCATTATTGCTGCAATATTGGCGGGTTACCATGAAACCACCTGGTCCATGGTTTCCATCTGGGAGCGATCCGATACATTTGCCCATGGTTTTCTTATTTTTCCCTTCAGTGCCTATTTGATCTGGGAGCAACGCAAATATCTGAGCACATTTCACCCCGAGCCCAACCCTCTGGCTCTGGCGGTACTCGGTGCCTTGGGCTTTGGCTGGTTGCTGGCAACGCTCGCCAGCGTTCAGGTGTTTGAACAATATTTTCTGATAACAATGATTTCCGCCGCGGTTTGGGCAATTTTGGGAACCCGGATGGCTTGGGCGCTCGCTTTTCCGTTGGCCTATCTCTTGCTCGCGGTACCCTTTGGCGATGCGCTTATTCCTCCCCTCATAGACTTTACCGCTGACTTTACCGTACGGGCGCTGCAGTTGACTGGTATACCGGTTTACCGCGAGGGGAGTTTCTTTACCATTCCCAGCGGGAATTGGTCCGTGGTGGAGGCCTGTAGTGGTTTGCGCTACCTGATTGCATCCTTCACGCTGGGTACGCTTTATGCCTATCTGACATACCGAAGCCTGAAACGCCGTCTGGCGTTTATCGCGCTTTCGGTGATTGTACCTATCATCGCCAATGGGATTCGTGCCTACATGATCGTGATGACCGGCCATCTGAGCGACATGCGTCTGGCTGTGGGAGTCGATCATCTTATTTATGGCTGGATATTCTTTGGTTTTGTGATGCTGTTGTTATTCTGGATTGGGTCATTCTGGCGCGAGGATGATCGCGAAAATGACAATACCGAGGCTGACCCCCATCCTGGATCCAGGTTTAATCAGGGCAGTAAAGGCTCACTCAAGAGCATGGTTCTCACTGCCAGCGCAGTTCTTGCCATTGCTTTTATCTGGCCGGTGTCTGCCGCTTATCTTGAAAACAGATTTTCCCGCAGCACGGAACCCGAAATTGAAATTCCAGGCGTTTCAGGAAAGTGGGAGACCGGTAGCACCCAAATTTCCGACTGGAGGCCCAAGTACATCGGTGCCGCCGCCCGGTTCCTGCAAAATTACCGGGGCAGCGGCGGGTCGGTGGATCTTTACGCTACTTACTACCGTAACCAGCAGCAAGGAACAGAGTTGATCAACTCCGAGAATCTGCTCGTACCGGAAACACAACCCCATTGGCGGACCATCGGGGAAAGTACACGCGACATACTGCTCAGTTCTCAGCCAGTGACCATCAGGCAGAACCAGTTGCATTCGCCTGCCACAAATCTGCTCATCTGGAGGTGGTATTGGATTGGCGCGGAGAAGACGGCGAGTCCTTACATGGCTAAATTTATTCTGGCGCGGAATAAACTCCTGGGCAGAGGGGATGATGGGGCGGAAATCATTATCGCCGCGCGTTACGAGGAGACACCGGATGAAGCTGTTCCAGTGCTTCAGGCTTTTGTGGATGACATGATGCCGACGATGACAAAAGGGCTTGAGAATGCATGGGAGCGCTAGTACCCGGCACGGCCCGGTGAAATCTTCGAGGGCCATTACCACGCAGCCTCCACTCATTGTTCATGTCATTCATCACTTGGGTGTGGGGGGGCTGGAAAATGGTCTTGTAAACCTGATCAATCATATTCCGCCTGAACGTTACCGGCACGCTATCGTATGCCTCAAGGGCTACTCCGATTTTCGCCACCGGATCCTGAGGGAGAATGTGGAAATCGTGGCGTTGAACAAGCGCGAAGGACATGATTTCGGTCTTTATCTCAACTTGTTCCGAACACTCCGGCGTTTGAAGCCGGATATCGTGCACACCCGCAATCTCGGGACGATGGAGGGGCAAGTTATTGCCGCGGTTGCCGGGGCGCGCGCACGAATCCACGGAGAACATGGCCGGGACATTTTCGATTTGCATGGGAAAAATCGAAAATACAATCTGCTGCGTAAGGCAATTCGTCCTTTCGTCGATCATTTCATTGCTGTCAGCAGAGATCTGGAAAGTTGGCTTGTCGACACCGTGGGAGCAACGCCACAGCGCATTGACCAGATTTACAATGGTGTCGATAGCCTGCGTTTTCATCCACGCGACGGCACGCCCTTTGGAGCGGGTCCGCAGGGATTTTTTACAGAAAATACTTTTGTAGTGGGTAGCGTCGGAAGAATGGCGGATGTGAAAAATTATCCCAGCCTGATCCAGGCTTTTTTGAGGATGCTGAAGGAAGAACCTGCGGCCCGCGAACATTTCAGGCTCCTGATCGTTGGCGAGGGAACTTCGCGGCGGGAATGCATCGAGATGTTGCGTGAAGCCGGGGCGGAAGCACTTGCCTGGTTTCCTGGCGAACGTGCCGATATTCCGGAACTGATGCGCACCATGGATCTTTTTGTTCTCCCCTCGCTCGGCGAAGGCATTTCGAATACCATTCTGGAAGCCATGTCCACCGGTTTGCCAGTCGTCGCTACCAGCGTCGGGGGAAATGTGGAACTTGTAAAGGAAGGATATACGGGAATGCTGGTTCCGCCGGGAGAGCCGTCAGCATTGACGGAAGCGATGCTGAGATACTACAGAAACCCCGATCTGATCATTCAACACGGCAGGGCGGCGCGGCGGCAGATTGAGGCAAGCTTCAGCATGGAGACCATGACCCAAGGCTATCTTCAAGTCTACGACAAAGCCCTGCATCGATAATGAATGGAATAAAAGGAAACTGGCATGTGTGGAATTGTTGGTCTGTTTGACACGCGCGGCAAAAGTGAAATCGACCGGCGAATACTCTGGCGCATGAATCAGCTCCAGATTCACCGCGGGCCTGATGAAGGAGAGCTATATACCGAGCCCGGTGTGGGCTTCGGCCATCGTCGTCTTTCGATCATGGATGTCTCCAGCGGGCAGCAACCGCTTTTCAATGAAGACGGTAGCGTAGTCGTGGTTTTCAACGGCGAAATCTACAATTTTCAGGAACTCGCAAAAGAGCTTATAGCCCTCGGTCACACCTTTCGCACGCATTGTGATACCGAAGTCATTGTCCACGCCTGGGAAGAATGGGGTGAGTATTGCGTGGATCGCTTTCGCGGCATGTTTGCCTTCGGCTTGTGGGATCGTAACCAGGATACCCTGTTTCTTGCCCGCGATCGGCTTGGTATCAAACCGCTTTACTACGGCATGCTCGGAGACGGTACATTTATTTTCGCCTCCGAGCTCAAGGCACTGCTTGCCCATCCGGATTTCATCCGAGAGATGGATGCCCATGCTATCGAAGACTACTTTGCTTATGGCTATGTTCCTGAGCCAAAAACGATATTCCGGCAGGCACTCAAACTTTCCCCGGCTCATACGCTGAAACTTTCAACCGGTCAAAGTATGCCGCGACTGCGTCAGTACTGGGACATACCATTTACTCCGCATGCTTCCATCAGCATGCAAGAAGCACAGGAAGAGCTGATTGTCCGGTTGCGTGAATCGGTAAAGATTCATCTGATGACCGAAGTGCCGCTGGGAGCCTTCCTTTCCGGCGGGGTGGATTCCAGCGCAGTGGTGGCGATGATGGCCAACCTGATGGGAGAGCCGGTCAACACGTGCTCCATTTCTTTTGGGGACCCTGCCTTCAACGAATCCCAGTACGCGCAAAAAGTGGCCGATCGCTATCACACCCAGCATGATGTCGAACAGGTAAATCAGGACGATTTCGAGCTGATAGACAAACTGGCCTCCTTATATGACGAACCCTTTGCCGACAGTTCGGCCATGCCTACCTACCGGGTCTGTGAGCTGGCCAGAAAACGTGTGACTGTCGCGTTGTCGGGAGATGGTGGCGACGAGAACCTCGCCGGATATCGCCGCTATCGCTGGCATCTTTATGAAGATCGAATGAGATCCATGTTGCCACTTGGGTTTCGAAAGCCTTTGTTCGGTTTGCTAGGCAGCCTATACCCGAAGGCTGACTGGGCACCAAAGGTTTTGCGTGCAAAATCCACCTTCGAGGCGCTGGCACGTGATTCCGTGGAGGGATATTTTCACAGTGTTTCCATTATGAAGGACAAAATGCGACAGCGTCTCTTCAGCCCTTCTTTCAGCCGCAGTCTCCAGGGGTACCAGGCGGTGGAAGTATTGCGCATGCATGCCGACAAATGTCCTGTCGATGACGCCCTGTCCCGCGTGCAATACCTGGATATGAAAACCTACCTTGTCGGCGACATTCTTACCAAGGTGGATCGCGCCAGCATGGCTCACGCTCTGGAAGTGCGTGTACCATTGCTGGACCATAAGCTGGTCGAGTGGATATCCGGCCTCCCGGTTTCCTTCAAACTGCATGGCCATGAAGGCAAGTATGTATTCAAAAAGGCGCTGGAGCCTTATCTTCCCAATGACATCCTTTACCGCGACAAGATGGGATTTTCGGTACCACTGGCAAGTTGGTTTCGCGGCCCGCTGCGCCAAAAACTTAACGACGCTTTAATGGGCCCGGTTCTGGCCGATACCGGGATCTTCAACCAGGCCTTTCTAAGGGAGATGCTTGATCAGCATCAGTCGGGAAGGCGTGACTATAGTGCGCCGCTGTGGACGCTGCTGATGTTCGAATCGTTTCTCCGTAACGTGCTGCCCATGGAGCATTCGGGCTCGCGCAAGAACGATCTCAAGGTGGCATGAGCATGTTGTTGCGTAATCCAGAAAAACGCTTGCATATCATCAATATGATACGTAATGGAAATGCGAGTACATGACAGACTCAAATTGATGAACCAGGAATTTGCCACAGGATGATGGACGTATTCATTACCGTTGACGTGGAGATCTGGTGTGATGGCTGGGACAACATTGACGCCAAGTTTCCGAGTGCATTTCAACGCTACATCTACGGCCCCACATCAAGAGGCAATTATGGCTTGCCATACCAGCTCGATCAATTGCGGGAGCACGGCCTGACGGGCGTTTTTTTTGTGGAACCCCTCTTTTCGACCCGGTTTGGGTTGGATCCTTTGTCGGAAATCGTGGGTCTCGTTCGAGAATGGGGCCATGAATTGCAGCTTCATCTGCATACCGAATGGGTGGATGAATCCAAGGAACCCCTGCTCGACGATATCACTGGAAAGAAGCAACTCTTGCGTTACTTTTCATTGGAGGATCAAACAATCCTGATCCAGGCGGGCGCAAAGCTGATTGAACTGGCCGGTGGTCAAAGCGTAAATGCCTTTCGCGCAGGAAATTTTGGTTTCAATAGGGATACGCTGCGGGCACTCGCCAGGAATCACATTGTTTTCGACAGCAGCTACAACGCCAGTATGCTTGGACGGGACAGTGGGGTAAGTCCGGATGTCCCACTTATGGAACCGATCGAGTGTGAAGGCGTATACGAGTATCCCATGACAGTTTTTCAGGACGGAGCTTCTTCATTGCGCCATGCGCAAGTGACCGCATGCTCGTACCGGGAGATGGAAGGGTTGCTGTGGCAAGCGCTGGAATCCGGTCGTAAGGCCTTTGTTATTCTTTCACACAACTTCGAGTTGCTTAACGGCGGTATGAATCGGCCGGACGATATCGTGGTAGCCCGCTTCCGCAAACTCTGCACCTTTCTTGATCGTCACCGGGATTGCTTCCGTGTTCGCGGTTTTCACGGTTTGGCCCCGGATCTCGCGGATTCACAGCCTGCTCCGCTCACCTCGCCGATCTGGAAAACGGGACTCAGGATGTTGGAACAAGGACTACGGCGGGGGTTCCGGTGAAGCAAGTATGGCATTACCGTCAAGTCCCCATAAAGCTTCAACTGGGTGACAAAACGTTGTTTGCATCCCGATTATGGTTGCAAGTGCGGGAAGTGGGGCTTGACGATGAGACTCCGCCAGTGACAGAGCCGGCGCCACCAGATGACGTTCTGCAACTCAATAGTCAAGGTTTCCTGGTGCGATCGCTGCGCGTCAACGGCAAGCAGCCTGTACTTCGGAAGCGGGACAATTATCTCTGCTATGTATCTTCCCAGCACCAGCGGTATTACATCGATATGCGTCTGTCGTTCGAAGAGTACAAGAGCAAATTTTCCTCCAAGACGCGTTCGACTCTCAATCGTAAAATCAAGAAATACGCCGAATATTGCGGTGGCGACATTTCCTGGAAGGTTTACAAGTCAGCTGGAGAAATGCCGGAGTTCTTTCGACTTGCCCGTGTTGTTTCCAGGATAACCTATCAGGAAAAACTGCTTGACGCAGGCTTGCCCGATTCGGAGGAGTTTCTTGGCGAAATGGAGCAGCTTGCTGAACAGGGGCTTGTTCGTGGGTTCATCCTTTTTCATCAGAATCAGCCCGTCTCGTATCTCTATTGCCCAATCTCCAATGAAATCCTGATCTATGCTTATCTCGGATACGATCCCGGCTACATGAATTTTTCTGTGGGCACAATTTTGCAGTGGCTTGCCTTGGAGCACCTGTTCGAGGAACATTCTTTTCGTTTTTTTGATTTTACTGAAGGACAATCAGAGCATAAGAAGCTGTTTGCCACCCATAGTGTCCAATGCGCAAATGTTTTTTTCCTGCGCAGCAATCTGCGCAATAGGTTCCTGCTGCATAGTCAAAGCGCCGTGAATCATCTCAGCAGGCTGGCTGGCGATAAGCTGGATCAGCTTGGGCTTAAGTCGAAAGTAAAAAAAATGATGCGCTTCGGAATCTGATCTGAACAATCTTCTGGATGGCGGAAAGTCATGTTAATCAAACGAATCGCAAAGCAGATAATGGATGCCGAGTGGGTGGCCCGCGTAGTTGAAGTATTGGATCGTCGCTCGGACAATCGCATGACCGAACTCGGGATGCTGAGCCAGGCCTTCGAGTTCGCAAAGATTAACGAAGTGCCTGGGGATTATTTCGAGTTTGGCCTGTGGCGAGGCAAGACCTTCGGCTACGCGCATCGAATGAAGCGGCGCTATGGCCGGCGCGATATGAAGCTGTGGGGCTTTGATTCATTTCAGGGCTTACCGGCAACAGAGAAGCATCCCGACAACATATGGTATGAAGGGCAGTTTGCCTGCGCCCGCCCCGAATTCGAGGCAATTCTCGCATCCCGTGGAATCCGGACATCCGAGTACGAATTGATTGAGGGTTTTTACAGCGATAGTCTGAATGATGCTACCCATCGGCGATTATCCGGACGCAAGGCGGCGGTCATCTATATTGATTGCGACCTGTACGAGTCAACTATTCAGGTACTCAATTTCATCCAGCCATATATTGTAAATGGTTCCATTATCTGCTTCGATGACTTCTACAATTACAAAGGCGATCCTGAACAGGGCGAACAACGCGCGCTGGCAGACTTTATGCGGCAGGAAACGCACCTGGGCTTCATCCCCTATCTGGACTATGCTCCGCTTGGAAAATCATTTATCTGTCGTCTAAAATGAAAGTAGCGGGTTGTGAAAAGACAATAGCGGTGGGCGATGTTTGAATTCGATAAATACGAGATGCATTTGCATGTGGATCGGAATCTCGCTCCACTACAATCCTATACGCCTGTTCAGGACGTTGCGAAGATGTCCTTGCTCATGTGGGGGGAGCATTGCATAGAATGCGCCGCCCCCGGCTGTTTCGCAACCTGTGATCTCTACCAGAGCAGACCGGATCAACGTTGCAGGCGCCTAACCTATGGCATGTATCGCAACCAGCGCTTCCCGTCCGCTCGCGGCTATGGAGCGGAGGTTACATTCAAGCAATGGGGCAAGATCGAGGCCCGAGGCAATACCCTGATGCTGCCTGCGACGGCCGCCTTATTGGCCGAACGCATGATCGGTTTGGTTGCGCCGCTTACCAATGCGGCGGGCGCGATGATGTACCGGTTGACGCGTGACATGCGCTGGTCATATCTCGAGTATGCGCTTCTTGAGCGTTTTGCCCGCTGGATGCACCGGGTAAGCCGCACGGACTCCAAACCGGATTTTTTTCTGCTCGAAGTTTACAACCCGGCGGATGTGCCGATACGAATGCAGCTGAATATGGCGATTTCCAGCGGTATGATGAGTAAGCAAACGCAACTCACGAAGCTTCCCCTGCCATTTCGTACCTCGGTCGTATTTCCCCCGGGATACTCGCGGCATGAGTTCGGCTACCAACAATTTTCGATGATTACCGAGTGCGGTCTCCCGTTTGACATCGCCATTATTCCCGACGGGGAGACCGCATCACGTGTTGTTTTCCTTACCGCCGATTTTATCGTTCACCACAAGACTGAAAGCGTGCGGAGTTCAAGTACTCCAAAGATAAAGTGCGTAGTATGGGATCTCGACAATACGATGTGGGACGGAATTCTGCTTGAAAATGAGGCGGTATCATTGCGCCCCAAGGTACTTGACTTGCTGCGCTTTTTTTATGAACGTGGAATTTTGCTCAGTATCGCGAGCAAGAATGACGAGGCAAGCGCATGGCGGCGCCTCGAAGAACTCGGCATAGCGGACTATTTTTTGTATCCCCAGATCAATTGGCTTCCCAAGAGCGAAAATGTCAGGATCATAGCGGAACAGCTCAACATCGGCCTGGATACTTTCGCTTTCATTGACGATAATCCCTTTGAACTGGAGGAAGTTTCACGGGCATTGAAAGGAGTCGATTGCGTGAATGTGGCCGACATCGACCGCCTTTTTCTGGATCCTCGCTATCAGGGAACGAATAGCGAGGAAGCGAAGAAGCGTAGCCAGTTTTACAAAGAAGAATTCGTACGCAAGAAAAGTGCAGCCAGGTTTGGCTCGGATTATCTTGGATTTTTGGCTGCATGCGAGATCAAGCTTTCCATCGACGCCTATGCGGCCGATGATCTGGACCGTGTTTCCGAACTCGTCCAGCGTACCAATCAATTAAATTTTTCCGGGCGCAAATACGCCAGGGACGAGATACTGCCCATTCTCGCCGATGACGAGGTCAGGAAATATGTGCTTCGTTGTAGCGACAATTTCGGTTCCTACGGCGCGGTCGGATTCGCCATCGTTCGATTCGTAGAGCAAGAGATACGCATCGAGGACTTTATGCTCTCCTGCCGTGTGCAGGGAAGATTTATCGAACAGGCATTCTTCAACTACCTGGTGGTTTCAGAAAGCGACCAGAGGCCGCAGAGCTTATGGGTTAACTTCAAGCCCACGGGGCGCAATATCCCTGCCCAGCAAGTACTAGAAAGTCTGCATTTCGAGACATGTTCGCCGGAAAAGGGTCTGCGTGTCGATCTCAATGTCCACTCACTCGATTGCACGTTTATTTCCGTGGGATCCTTGTCCACAAGTGAATCGGGTTCAGGCAGGGTGGAAGCAAGTCATTAAACCGGATGTTTCATAGCATCCGGGTTAGACCGCTATTGGGCTGCCGCGATTCGAGACGGTCCACCGCCATAGCGGATATTGAACCATTACGATGGCCCCGATGAGAGCGCTCCACAGCGCAATGTATCGAACTGCCAACTCCCCCGGTCCGGCCAGATGTGAGCGATCGCTGCTCAGCAAGAACTGCAATGCGGAAAACACCTGGTTATATTTGACGATCACCTGTTCCGTCCCGAGATAAATCGCCAAATAGGCCAGAGCGCCGGAAGCCAACACCCATGCGACCGCACTGGTCCGCCCTGCTATCCCGGGAATCAATGCCAGCGTGGCTTTCGCCCCACCAAATGAAATTCCTGCCATAGCCAGGCCGATCAGCAAGAACGCGCCTACGCTGCCATTGCCGGCCATCAGTTCAACCAGGTTGTCTGTGGAGGCCACCATCACCACGATGTAATAGGATATCGGTAGAAACAGGCAGGCGCCGATCGCCCACCCCAACAGCGCGGATTGAGCCCCATTCGCACCGGGAAGGAGGCGTTTTGCGGCGATAACGGCGCCCGCCGTGGCAGCAACACTCCAGAGACTGAACAATGCCAGAAAACGGCCGATTATTTCCCATTCCCAAGGCCAGTGCAAGACAGGCGCCCCGACGATGTCGTGAATACTCTCGCTTGGCACCGCGGACCATAGCAGCAGCCACGCAATCGAACCATGCAGTAATACCAGGGGCGGAAAGCTGAGCAGATATAGCTCTCCCCGCGCCAGCCATTGCACAATCAGTATCGGAAAGCCCATAGCCCAATACAGCAGGGCTACAAGCAATAGCAGTGATCGAAAGGGATGCCCCTCGTATACCAGTTCACGCACATTGTAGGGTATCAAGGGTGACCGCGTAATCAACCAGCCGATCGCCACGCACATCCCGATCCCGATCGCCATCGAAGCAAGTGCGTGTTTCCCGCTCGTCCCTGTGGGAACCGCCACTAAAGGGCGTGGCTGCGATACCGGTGTGACTGTTTCCTGCCTTGCGGGGTCCCCATGTTTTTGCATCACCGACAATGCCCAGCCAACCAGCAATAACAAAATGGGTTCTGTTACATCTGCGGTGCGGCCCAGCAAACCCATCTGCGCCAGCTCGATCAAACACGACCACACCACCAGCCCTGCCGTCGCCTTGGCGATACCCATGCGGGTTCTTTGCAAAAGCCATAGCAAGGCCGTGTAAATAAACAATGACTGGACCAGTCCCCGAGCACCGGTTTCCATGGATCCCCGAAGCATGGTTGCAAAAGGGATCCCATTGAAGGTTCCACCCGAAGCGGGAGAAAAAGGCGTTAGTGCGATAATGCTCCAGGCGATTAACAGCAGCCAGAACGCCGCCTCGAAGAGTTTTGCGCGACCGAGGCGCGATAGCACCAGACAACCCGCATAGCCTGCCAGCGACCCAATGAGAAGCGATGCGTCCAATGTCAAATTGACGATCACAACCTTACCCGCCCACACGAGTGCGAGTGCGCCTCCCAGCCATGCGGCGGGCTGCCGTCCCAGCGCCACGAAAGCGCTACCTGCGACGAATGCGCCGGCCGCATGCATAGCAGCTGCCGAAAAGGAAATATTGAATTCAACGAGAAGCGGCTTCAGTGCATCCTTGAACTTTTGCCAATCCAATGTGGGTACCAGCGGCAATAACTCGGTGAGCAGCCACAATATCAAGACCAATAGAGGTACCAGCGACGCAGCATCGAATGGATGTGCGCTTCCTGGCGAGCGTTTTCCCAGCACATGCGCCGCCGCCATGCCTGACAGCATACCTGTCATATTCCAGAGCACATCCGCCAGTGCCGCGGAACGGGAAGGAAGCCAAACCTGCGCCAACTGAAGGATAAATGAGTAAACAAGCGCGAACAGAAGTAACCCGGCGACACGAATCGTGGCATCGCCTCTGCCTGAGCCGAATAATATACCGGCCACGCCGAGCGGGAAGAACAACGCAATATTCCCCAACAGATCGCCTGGAGAGGTGAATAAACGCCAGTCGGTGAGGAATTGCTTTACAGCCCCGGCGTCCGGCGTGGAAAAATTGCCGGGATACAACGACCCATAGGCAATCAATACCGTGATCACTGACAGAATACGCATTTTTTCTATTTTCTATCGAGTATTTTGGATTAAGGAATGGCCTGCAAATGACGGCTCATCATCAGGTGTGACGGGTACTGGCTTGATTTCCAGTGCCGGCAGCCAGCGAGGTCTGTCTCTATCGAGTGCATAGGCGCCTATTCCACCTGTGCCACGCAAACCTCCATCAAAATCCAGATCGGCTTGGGGATAAGCATCAAAGCGCATGCTGTCACTGGTGCGCTTCTGCAACTTGGTATTCGCCGGCATCAAATTCATTGCGCCCAAAGGTGCGAATGGCCGGGTAAGATAATTCCGCGCGTCGTTAAATTTACCGGTCAGATTTGTCTCCAGGGAAGCACCCCGCACCGGCATTCCCGCGAATACGATATTGGCCATAACGAATTGCGGATGCGCTGGATCGCCCTCGCGCCGCGCGAATGTTATGCCTGACCCGCGTGCTATCACGGTATTGTAGAAAACGCTTATCGCGCGTGTCGTGTCATTGTGCGGCTGAATCCGTATCGCATCGCCGAAATGATTCACAAACAGGTTATTGTAGAGCGCGATATTGCCTTCGCCCTGGAACAATGCTTCATGCAGGTTCTGATAAAAGAAATTACCATAGATGAGATACCGGTCGTTTGCTCCCGGCCCTGTGAGCGGCCAATGCCCAACCAGCATATTGGGTCTTGCCATCTCCTTGGATCCGCCATGTGCCTTACTGAAAACATTGTGACGGATGATCGTTGCGTTATCCTCGTCCGGTATGCCGGGTAAAACCGGGCGGGGCTGCTGATGCTTGATCTGCAGGTTATAGCCATGCGTATCAATGATCAGATTGCGGTCGATCATGCCCCCGATAAATGGTGCGCGCCCATCTGAATTACCGAGGTAAAGGCCTGTTCCGGCGCCTTCGATCACGTTGTTGCGAATCACCCAGCCCCAGGCCGGGCATTTGGTGGAAATGCCAACCGTTTGCTGATTGTTTCCATGGCCGCGAATACGCAGCCCATCAAGCGTGATGTGATGTGCCCAGTCCGCGTAGCCTTCGCATTTCACTCCATCCACTCGCAGATTACGGCCATCGAGAACCAGATTGCGAATGGTGATGTAACTCGAGTTAACGATACTGACCGTGTTATGTCCGGGCCGCGCAATAAACACCGCATGCGGTTCCCCATCCGGTCCAGAAATCGTAATCGGGTTTTGCTCGGTACCATGAAGCTGCTGAATAGGCAGGCCGTCCCTATATTCTCCCGGCATCAACCGTACATAAGCGCCTGGCTCCAATTGCTTGAGTCTGGCGCGATAGGTGCTGGGGTCCACCGTGTAGGTGGCTCCGGCGAAAGCAGGCGATATGCCGGATAGAACGCCAGCGATTACAAAAAACAACCGGAAATGCCGGATACCAATTGATTTGATCACATTAATACATTTGGTCCTTCAGACATTTCTATGGGTGAGTAGTAAGTTATCACGCATGGTCTTCAAGGAGGGCATGCGATGGAAAGCACCGAGTTGTACAGGCAACTGCTGGGGCTGGCGGCCCCTTGGACGATAGAGCGAATCGAATTGGACATAGCGTGGCAACACGTGGAAGTACATGTTGGGCACCTGGCGGGCCAGCGGTTCGCCCGTCCGGAGTGCGGACGTGAGTTGGGGGTGTATGATAATCTGACGGAGCGGGTGCTACGCTTAACACAATGAACATAAGCCATACCAGATACGGAAAATTGTGATGCACTTTTGCAGTCTAATTCTGAACTACTCTATTTTTCGGGGGAGAAGCAATCAAGCCGATACTAAAACGCACTCATAGTACTCATTCATAGTACTATAAAGTTTTGGAAAATGATTCAGCAGAAGTGAAAAGTGGCTTTACTTTTCAGTACGTTTGTTTGTACCCTCCACCTATAGCTGCCCTCAGGATTCGCCTTTCGAAGGGTTTACCGTAGAGTCGGCCGAGAGGCTGGAAAAAGTCGAGTGATGACGTTGCGTAAACCCGGGCGCTGTACGGTTCGGAATTGGACACGGGATGAGGAATACGCATTCGGATTTGAGGACGATTTTTGTTCCTTTCATTTGAGGAGGATGAGGGCATGCATACGTTGAGTGTACGGATCAAACAGGGAAATCCGAAGTCTGCTTTCAATAAAGATAGGATTCAAGCATCGTATCTAGCGTTTGCTTCCCTCCTGATCGCGAACGCATTCCCCAGCTTCGTCGCGCAAGCACATGCAGTAACGTCCTTCGAGCGTTTGTCCTCGTTGCTGGCGGCCACGCCGGAAGGCGGCTGGGTCAAGGCAAGCACCAATTTTTATTCCGATGCGTGGCCGACCGGTGCCGATCGAGTACAGTTGGCGAGTGTCCAATTCCCTGGTGCAATTGTGCGCGCATGGAGTTCTTTCGCCTGGGATCCGTCCGACGGAAAGTTGATGCTCTGGGGGGGCGGCCATGCGAATTACGCAGGGAACGAAATGTACGTGTGGGACGGCGCTACGGGCAACTGGGGGCGCGGTTCCCTGCCGAGCAAGACAGATCTAGATGGTATGATCATCGGCGGCACTGCACCACAATCCGCGCATACCTATGACAATAATCTCTATCTCCCCGTCAACGATATGTTCCTGACATTTGGCGGGGCAGCCATTAGGACCGGCGGCAATTTTCAGACGATGGACGGCACAACTCTAAGACGTGCCGGGCCTTATTTATGGGACCCGGTCAAGGCAGACCCAAACAAGGTCGGGGGTAGCAACGATTCTGGCTGGAATCCCGATAATGCAGCCCAAAACGGCAACATGTGGCTCGACCGGCACGATCATTGGACCGGCTCCGAGGCCCCTGGTTACATAAATGGTACTACCGCCTATGCCACCGAGAATGGGCAGGACGTGGTCTACCTGACTGCGGACCGGCAAGCTTCAGGGTTTCCGTCGCTTTACCGCTATACTCTCGGCGATGTAAGAAACGGAGGTCAAGATAAATGGGAGCACATTGGCGTGTCGATTAACACGCTTGGGTCTAAAAGCACCGCAACGATCGATACAGAACACAATCTTTATATTCAAACCGCTCTTGTTCGCGAGTCTTATACATCCGACTTGACGATATGGGACCTGGATAAGGCTAATGCCGCTGATCCTCACAGCAATCCCGGCATCGGAATCAATCTGGTTAAGCAGGATGGTAGTGAATTCGTAATGACAGGTAATTATGGCGTTGATTACGATAAAATCAATAACCAGATTCTTCTATGGGATGGCAACGGTGGTGGCGGGACGGTCTGGTCGACCGTGGTTATCACTGACGAAGCCGGCGATATCGGTTCCAACACTACCTGGACTGTCTTCGAACATGGAAGCTCAACCTTGAGCCACCCTCACGGCAGTTTTACTACTGGAGTTCTCGGCAAGTGGCATTATGACGGATCACTAGGCGCCTTCATCGCCCTGGACGAGCTTGCCAGTGCGGGCGGAGGAGCGTGGGATGCGAGTGTGTGGTTATACAAGCCAACAACAGTTGTTCCGGAGCCGGAGACATACGCGCTTATGCTCGCAGGGCTGGGTCTTATCGGATGGGTTGCGCGCAGACGGTCCCATAAAGACCGGCGCCATGATCATAATTGAAGAAGGGAAATCTTCCCAAGTGAATCTGTAGATGCGAAGATACAATCCAGGATCAATGAGGTGAAGCCAGAGTTCAGGATCGTTTTCATATAGGTCATTACTCACGTAAATGCTGTGGATTGTTAGCGGGTTGTACGAATCGTCTCCAACAATTACTATTTGACGAAGCCAAATCGTCACACTCAGGAATCGTATCGAAGTTGCTATCGAAAATCTCCGGTAACCATTCCATTTATAGCATTTAGCGACCACCTCATATAAGCTAAGGACCTAGGCTGTTTTGTCCTCGGGAATTGCACTTCATCGGCAACAATTCCAAACGAAAGAGCTGATCCTTAATGGCCCATCATGATCAAAAGCCTTCTGCTCATTGTACTCCTGCTTCTCCCCCAAGCTGTCACGGCCGCAATTATCCTGGTCGGCCCGAACGAGAGCATTACCCGCATTGCCGATGCCGCGCACGTGGCCGGTGCTGATTGCCGATGGCAAACATGCGGGAGGTAAAGCCATCTGGGTCATTCGCAATGGCAGTTTCCTGATCGAGAACATCGAATTCCGCAATGCAGGCCTTCCCGACGGCAACGGTGTCGGCATTCGCCTTGAACGCGGTATGCTGCATGTGAATGTTAGCAACAAATAGAACTGTCCGGTTTGGTAGCAAATGAATTGTCCGCTTTCTAACGCACTGAATAGTAGCATTAATTCAGTGTGCAGCTGTGGCGACGGACTTACGCAACAGCCTTGTTTGTCTGTTTCAATTCTTTGCCTAGTGCATCATAATCGGCGAGTTTCCGTGGTCCGTGAAAGACTGCCAGCTGTCCATCCGGATAGCGATGGGCTCGCACCTTCGCCCTTGACGTAATGACAGTGGGGGCGGTCAGGTGGGATTTGCAGCACCAGGTTCTCGAAGCGCACGCAATTATCATTGCCCACCGTGCGCTCGAATTCCTCGCACAGAATGTCATCCAGTCCGCTTCCGATCCGTGGCATGAAGGCGCTGCTTGCTTCCGCGGCCGGTTGCATGAACTCGGCGTTGAATGCCGGGCGATACACGCTGGCCAATCTCCTGCACCCATTCCGTCTGTCTCATGTCCATCTCTCCTTCGGGATAGTATAAAACCGGACAGTCATTTCCTATAGATCCGAACGGTTTATTTGTTCTTTACAAGCAATCAAGCCGGTATTGCGCACGCAGTATTATCCGGGTATAGTAAACGCAACTTTGTTGCAATACCACCCCTTATGCCTATCAATTTTCAGGAACAGGCGGAATCGATGATCCGGCGTACCGGCGAGCGGGCGACCTCTGGTAGGATTCGAATTCTTGCCGTTTTGTTGGCGGAGCAACGGGCTATTACGCATCATGAAATTGAAGAACGCCTGAGCGGTGAGCAGCGATTGGATCGCGTCACGCTCTATCGTGTGCTTGAATGGCTGAACAAAAGAGGTTTTGTGCATAGGGTGGCGAGTGATGATCGAGTATGGCGTTTTCGCGCAAATTTCGATGCCCATTCACACCAGCATGCGCATTTTAAATGTACCCGTTGTACAACGGTGATTTGCCTTGATGATCTGAAAGCCAGATATGACGGTCCGTTGCCGGCCGGTTACCGGTCTCAGGCGGTGGAGCTGATAGTCAAGGGCCTGTGTGCCGAATGCGCATAATAGAACATTCAATTCATAGAATGCGGTATTCATATGCCGATGTCAGGGAATACCGTTCCATGGGGTTGCGGAAAGGATTATTCCTGATTCTGGTATTGGTGTTTTCGCTTGTCCCGGTTTTTCAGGCGACGCATGCGCTTACGCACGTTGATATCATCGGCGTGGTTCAAGCGGACGATCATGAACAAAACGAAACCGGGCCAGACTCCGATCTTGACCGAATTTGTCTGGACTGCGTGGCTTTATCGGCTTTTAGCATTATCCCTCTCATCCTGATCCCCCTCTTTCTGGATCAAACAATACGACAGCTTCCGCCGCTCCTGAAATTTAGACATACCCTCCCGGGTTTTTCATTCCCGTATCTCACGCGCGCTCCTCCGCGAGTGTAATCCTTCTGTTGCTTAAAATCGAGCAGCCCTGACCGGTTCCGTCATTTGACGTTTATTGTCTGATCCGGGCTGTATCCGGCCACAAGAATAGTGGCAGCCGGAAACCGACGCAGTAATGCAACTAAGTTGCGTAAGAGTCGTCCTTTCCATGCATTCAAGAAGTCGGTATGAATGATTCAAGTTGTAACGTATCAGCGGTACTTTCGCAACACTTGGGCGGAGTACTCAAGGAATTCCTGAACAAGCTGCTGATCTTGCCAGCGGGATACGTGATGGCGGTTTCTTGGGACAGGCCGTCGCAGGGACGAGAACGGTTCGTTCAAAGCTTTCCCGGATCCGCCATCATTCTGTTGGTACCCGTTGTATTCAGTGTAGCGTCTGTTCAGGCGCAGGATATTGGCAAGGACAGTGTCCTGCCGCCAGTTGTAGTGACCGCCACGCCATTCGAGAATCGTAGCGAGCTTGATACGGCTCAGCCTGTTTCAGTGCTGCGGGGCGAAGATTTACGCCGTAAGCGCGAAGCGAGTCTGGGCGATACCCTCTCCCGAGAGCTGGGTGTGGCCTCAAGTTCCTTCGGACCGGCTGCGGGCCGTCCGATTATTCGCGGTCTGGATGGCCCGCGTATTCGGGTTCTGGAAAATGGAATCGGTACCCTTGATCTGTCGGCCATCAGCCCGGATCATGCGGTAACCGCCGAATCGCTCAATGCATCCCAAATCGAGATTCTCCGGGGGCCGGCAACGCTGCTCTATGGTAGTGGTGCATCGGGCGGGATAGTCAATGTCGTATCCGGGCGCATCCCGAATCAGCTGTTCAAATCACCAAAAGGCGATATCGAAATACGTGGCAACACAGCCACAGAGGAACGTACCGGGGCTTTCAACGCGACCGGCAGCATCGGTGGCCGGGCTTCCTGGAGCGTAGGTGGCTTCAAGCGCAAAACCGGGGATTACCATATTCCCGGGCGGGCGGATGAGAGCAATCCAAGCAGTAAGAAAGGCATCGTCGAGAACAGTGCGATAGATTCGGACGGCATATCCGCGGGAGGGTCCCTTGTCGGCGAAAGAGGCTTCATTGGCGGATCGATTTCGCGGCTGGAGAGCAAGTATGGCATACCCAGCCCTGAGGGTTCGAAGATCGATTTGAAGCAGACCCGTTATGATTTGTCAGGTGAACTGGACAAACCCATCATGGGTTTTGACAAGCTCAAGATACGTACGGGGTATAACGATTACAAGCATAACGAAATCGAGGGGACCGGGGAGATTGCCACGCGGTTTAAGAATCATGGACTGGAAAGCCGTGCCGAGCTTTTGCATGCACCCATCGCAAACTGGAAGGGGGTATTCGGCGTCCAGTTTCAGGACCGTAATTTTTCCGCTTTGGGCGAAGAGGCTGTGGTGCCGGTCACGAAATCACGTTCAACCGGCATATTCCTGGTCGAAGAGCGCAACTGGGACCGCTGGCGTCTGGAACTCGGCGGGCGCATCGAGCGTGCCACGCAAGACCCGCAGAATAACGCCAATCCATCGCGCGCATTCAATCTTTATAACGTTTCAGCTGGCACTTTATGGAAATTCATGGAGGGCTACGGACTTGGTTTGTCAGCAACCAGGGGGCAACGCGCGCCATCTACGGAAGAGTTGTACATAAAAGGCGCGCACCGCGGCACCGCTACCTTTCAAACGGGCGATGATACTTTAGGCGGCGAAACAACCAGCAATATCGATCTCACATTACGCAAAAACACCGGCTCCATAAAATGGAAAATCAACGTATTTCATAACTGGATCGACAATTATATCTTCGTGCGTAGTGCCGACACCAATGGTGACGGCGTGGCGGATCGCGTCGACGATACGGGTACACTGGATCCCAGCGGCGAATTCCTGGTACAGAATTTTGCGCAGACGGGAGCAAGATTTTTCGGTGCCGAAGCTGAGGTGATTTTCACCTTGAAGCCTGATGCCACCGAATTACGGCTGTTTACCGACTACGTGCGCGGAAAACTGGATATGGGGGGTAATGTCCCGCGCATTACACCACAGAGGTTCGGGCTGGAACTCAATCATAAGGTGGGCCCCTGGACGGCTAACGTGAATGCATTTCATGTGATGCGCCAAAACCGCGTGGCGGAACTCGAAACCAGTACGCCGGGGTACACATTGGTCAATGTCGACGTGAGTTACCGCATCAAGGAAACCAAATCGAATGGCATTAAAATTTTTCTTCAGGGCAAGAACCTGCTGAACGAAGAGATGCGCGTGCACACTTCTTTTCTGAAAAACTTTGCACCACTGCCCGGAATAGCCGCGGTAATAGGGTTGAGAGGCGAGTTTTAGCGTCATCGCGCCAAATGCATTCGTCAACCGCCGGGAGACGTGTTTTAGCGCCCAAACAAGACGCCGGCAACATTTCAATATCCGTCCGTCTGTTAAGCCCCGGCAGAATGTGGCACACTTCGGCATTCCTTATATTCCGGGTAGTTAATCCGTGTCTCCCTACGAACTCTTCATTGGTCTACGCTACACCCGTGCCAAACGCCGTAATCACTTCATTTCCTTCATCTCCCTGATTTCCCTATTAGGAATTACTCTTGGCATGACGGCACTGATCACTGTCATGTCGGTGATGAATGGATTCCAGAAAGAAGTACGGACACGCATCCTGGGCGTCGCCTCTCACATCCAGATAAGCGGTATTGACGGCAAGTTGGCGGACTGGCGCCGGGTTGCGGAAGAGGCGCTGCGGCATCCGCTGGTGGAGGGCGCCGCGCCTTATGTCAGCGCGCAAGGCATGGTATCGTTCGACCAGGTTGTCAGTGGCGTTGCCGTAAGAGGCATCGAGCCGGCCATGGAGGATAAGGTGGCCGACCTGGCCCGGATGATGATAGATGGCAGGCTTGACGAACTGATCCCGGGGAGGTTTGGCATCGTTATCGGCTCGGAGTTGGCACGAGTCCTGGGTGTATTTACGGGGGACAAGATTGTACTGATCTCGCCGCAGGGCCAGGTAACGCCGGCCGGCATCCTGCCGCGCCTCAAACAGTTCACCATTACCGGCATCTTCGAGGCGGGGCATATGGAGTACGACTCGAGCCTGGTGCTGATCAACTTGTCGGATGCACAAAAGCTCTACCGCATGGAGGATGATCAAGTATCGGGTGTACGGCTGAAGCTGCATGATCTCTTCGAGGCGCCGCAAGTGGCGCGAGACCTTGCACCGATGATTTCCACGGAGGTTCATATCAGCGACTGGAGCCGCCAGCATGCCAATTATTTTCGTGCGATACAGATCGAGAAGCGCATGCTGTCGCTGATTCTCGCCCTTATTATCGCCGTCGCGGCCTTCAATATCGTCTCGACCCTGGTGATGGCGGTGACCGATAAGCAGCCCGATATCGCTATTCTGCGCACCTTGGGTGCAAGCCCGCGCAGCATCATGAAAATCTTCATCGTGCAAGGCACCCTGATCGGTGTCCTCGGCACCATGCTCGGCGTAATCAGCGGCGTGTTGCTGGCATACAATGTGTCGTCGGTGATCGCGCTGATTGAGGGCCTGTTCAGCGTGCGATTCCTTTCACCGGATGTTTATTTCATCAGCGACATTCCATCCGACCCACAAATGAATGATATTGTGGGCGTGGCAGCGGTATCGTTCGCGCTGACACTGCTGGCAACGATTTATCCGAGTTACCGGGCCTCCAAAGTCAATCCCGCGGAGGCGCTGCGGTATGAGTAAAACCATTATTTCCTGCCGCAACCTGCGCAAGAGTTATTTCCAGGGAAAGCTGGAGGTCCCGGTGCTTATGGGCATAGACCTTGATATCCTGGCAGGTCATACCCTTGCTATTGTCGGGGCCTCGGGTTCAGGAAAAAGTACGCTGCTACACGTGCTGGGAGGATTGGATGCCCCTACCGGCGGCGATATCCGCATCATGGGGCAGAATATAGCGACCGTCAATGAAGAAGAAAGATGCAAATTGCGTAACAGATCGCTGGGTTTCATTTATCAGTTCCATCATTTACTACCGGAATTCAGCGCACTGGAGAATGTCGCCATGCCCCTATTGATCCGGCGCATCAGCAGCAGCGAAGCATATGACCAGGCGGCGGAATTATTGAAGCAGGTGGGCTTGGGCCATCGCCTCACGCACACTCCCGGAGAACTCTCGGGTGGCGAGCGGCAGCGTGCGGCGGTGGCACGTGCACTAGTGACTCAGCCCGCTTGCGTCCTTGCGGATGAGCCTACCGGAAATCTCGACCGGCACACGGCGGGAGGCGTATTCGAATTAATGCTTGAACTCAACCGCAGCGTGGGCGCAAGCCTCATCATTGTCACCCACGATCCGGAACTGGCCAAAAAGGCAGGGCGGACATTACAGCTGGAAGACGGCTTGCTGGTTGAATAAAAATAAGAGTCGCCGGGGCTTATCGCGACTAGAATGAGAAATGAGCAGTCGACTGCCGAATCCAGATTTATAAATCAGTGCCGCCGTTTCGCCCGTTTTCGCCACTCATAAATTATATAGAGCCGCCACGTTACACGCACGGCAAAATATCCGATTACGGAAAGCAGCAGCGCCAACAGCAATATCCCCACCAATAATGGCTTGCCGAGCGACATTACCCAGTCTATCAGTGCGGGAACCCATTCACTGATATTCTTATCCATCAGGTGCAAATCGGTCTGGGGCATATTACCTGTGCCGTTACCCATGACAAACTCGCCAATGGCGTAGGCGACGATATAGATCGGCACGATGGTGAAAGGATTGGAATAAAGTGTGGTAGCCACCGCCACGGGGAGATTTACCTTGAAAGCGATCGCAAACAAAGCGGCAAAAAAGAACTGTACCGGATTACTGCCGGGGATCAGTCCGGCAAATAACCCGGCCGCAACGCCGCCCGCTACTGATCGCCGATGCAGATGCCACAGATTGTGATGTTGCAGATGTTTACCGAACAGCCCGACAAACCGGTTTTGACGGACGGTTTCGTGAGAGGGCAGATATTTTTTGAAGAATTTTCGCGGCACGGGAAGAGTGTACGAAAATACCGGCGCTTCATGCAAACATAATAAGCTGGCCGTCAGCCGTCATACCGGTATCCGCCTGGCAAGAGCGCGCGGCCGTATGGGATTCAAGCGCTCGATAGCCCTTTACCTTATTTATAAATATCTTAATACGGTGGTTCAGTTCGCCGTAGAGGAACAATCTCCTCGTTCTGCTTCAGTAACTTCCCCCATGTCCATATAGCTCCGGTAGACCACGAGAACCTGATGCGAGCCTATATTCTTGCGTTTGTCTTTGGGGTGGGACTGTTGCAGCAACAGGCCGAACTGCCGGACTTGCTGTGGGCATGGCTCCTCGTGCCGGGTGCGGTGGGTGCATTTTTACTTTGGCGTTGCCGGGCCGCCATTTTTTCCATCACTGCAAAGATTCTGCTTGCTCTGATTTTCTTGGGTGCGGGGTTTTTCTGGGCAGCGGCGTTTGCTCAGTGGCGTCTGGCGGATGCACTTCCGCATGAATGGGAGGGACGCGATATTCAGTTGGCGGGAGTGGTGGCAGAGTTGCCGCAAGCCAATGAAAACGGCTTGCGTTTTGCTTTTGACGTGGAGCAAGTGCTAACGGAAGGCGCGATTGTTCCCAAGCGAATTTCCCTTGCCTGGTATAACGAGCGCCACAAGCACGCGGAGAATTCCGGGTCTGTGCTACCCCGGATCAATGCGGGCGAACGCTGGCAGATCACGGTGCGTCTCAAGCGTCCGCACGGCAGTGTCAATCCACACGGTTTCGATTTCGAGTAATGGGCCCTGGAGCGCAACATTCGCGCGACCGGCTATGTGCGGAAAGCTGACGATAATTTGCGTCTGGACGAAATGGTTAATCGGCCTTCGTATCGGGTTGAACGTTTGCGCCAGGAGATTCGCGAGCATTTTATTCAGTCATTGCCGGATCATGCCTATATCGGTGTTCTGATTGCGCTGGCGGTGGGCGATCAGCGCGCGATTCCAGGCAGCCAATGGCAAATATTTACGCGCACGGGCGTAAACCATCTCATGAGTATCTCGGGCTTGCATGTGACGATGGTTTCAGGCCTGATGTTTGCACTGGTATATGGATTATGGCGCAGAAGTCATCGTCTGGCACTATGGTTGCCCGCGCGCAAGGCCGCAGTCATTGCGGGGCTGGTGGCGGCTTTCGGTTATGCGCTGCTCGCCGGCTTTGCGGTACCGGCGCAGCGCACGGTTTACATGCTAGCGGCGATAGCCCTCGCTCTATGGCTGGGGCGTTTCGCTTCCGCGACAGCGGTGCTGGCATGGGCATTGCTGATAGTGGTGGTGCTTGATCCCTGGGCCGTACTTTCGCCCGGCTTCTGGTTGTCGTTCGGGGCGATGGCGTTCATCATGCTCGTAACGGCCGGACGAATTGGTAAAATGCATTGGTTAACCGGCTGGGCGCGCGTACAGTGGGCGATAACCCTCAGCCTGATACCACTGTTATTGGCGATGTTCCAGCAGATATCGTTGGTTTCGCCCTTTGCCAATGCAATCGCCGTTCCGCTGGTGAGCCTGGTGGTGGTTCCCTTGACGCTGTTGGCAACATTGCCGCTACTTGACTTCATGTTGCTGCCTGCACATGTGGTACTGAGCGGTTGCATGGAGATGTTGCGGTGGATGAGCGATGTACCGCAGGCGGTATGGAGCCAGCATGCGCCCCCTGCATGGGCGGTGGCCGCCGGCATGGCGGGCATTGTTTGGATGTTGTTGCCCGGTGGATTAGGGCTGGGTTTGAGGGGCGGGCCGGGGCTGGCCACAGGTTTTCCGGCTCGCTGGCTGGGGGCGGTTGCGCTGCTGCCAATATTTCTGGTATTGCCCCCAAAACCGGCACCGGGAGAATTATGGCTCACTGTACTGGATGTCGGTCAGGGATTGGCAGTAGTAGCTCGCACAGAAAATCACGCGCTGCTCTTCGATACGGGACCCGCTTTCAGTACCGAGGCGGATAGTGGCAAACGTACTATCGTTCCTTTTTTGCGTGGGGAAGGCATCAAGCATCTGGATGCAATGATTGTCACGCACGCCGACTCGGATCATAGCGGCGGGGCATTGTCAGTACTGGAGGCGGTGCCGGTGGAATCGCTGATGTCATCCTTGAGCACAGATCACCCGATCCAGTTTGCCGCCTCCAATAAACATCAGTGCCGTGCGGGACAATCGTGGCAATGGGATGGAGTACGCTTCGACATGCTGCACCCGGTCCAACAGAGCTACAGCAACCCCAGGCTCAAAACCAACGCTTTGAGCTGCGTACTGAAAATCACGACAATCCATGGCAGTGTGCTGCTGCCGGCCGATATCGAAAAAAACTCCGAGTATCAGCTAATCGAGAACGATGGCAACGCACTTTCCTCAACGGTGCTGGTAGCGCCCCATCATGGCAGCAAAACGTCCTCTACCAGCGAGTTTGTGCGTCAAGTGAATCCCCGGCTGGTAATATTCACCGTAGGCTATCGCAATCGTTTCGGGCATCCCCGGGAAGAGGTGATGGAGCGCTATCGGGCACTGGGCAGTACATTACTGCGCAGCGATAACGATGGAGCGGTACTGCTGCGCTTTGTAGATAGCACGGTTGCAGTCGAAACTTCGCGCGCATTGCGCCGCCGTTACTGGCAGGTACCTGAATACCGATGAAATCAAGGCAGCGAAAAAATGAGTAATGAGTTACCCGATTCAGCTTCAACCTAAATCCGTAGCGACCTTACCCAGAAGGTGAGCGTCAAATAATACGAAATATTATTATTAATCATAACCCTGATATATTAAATGAGCGATCAACTACCGGATTCAGGTTCAATAGCTTTGCCGGAACATTCATCTGCGGTGCTTTCCTCCACCGGTGCTGGACGAGATGGACTCTCCTGGCTTGAATCCACGTTACCCCTGCTGCCCACGTTATCTCCCGGCGAGGTCGAAATACTCCGGTATGCGCTGGAATTTTCCCAACCGCTGTATGCCGGCAAATACCTGTCTACTGGCGAACCGGTTAGTCAACATGTGTTGGGTGCGGCGTCGGTTCTTGCGTCGCTGCGGGTTGATAGCGACACCCTGATAGCAGGTTTGCTTCATGCAGTGTCCGGTTATCTGGATGGCTACACAGAAAAACTGCAAACAACCTTCAATCCAGCTGTAGCTCACCTGGTAGAAGGGGTGGCGCGCATGGGCCGTATCCGGACGCTGGGTGCAAGAGGTGAGGGAAGCAGTACAGATCACAGTGCACAGATCGAAGCACTAAGAAAAATGCTGTTGGCGATGGCGGAAGATATTCGTGTGGTCATTATCGCCCTGGCGGACCGGACCCAAACTATGCGATATATCTGCGCAAACAGCATTCCGGAAAGTGTCGAGATTGCGCATGAAACGCTGGATATATTTGCGCCCCTGGCCAATCGTCTGGGGCTCTGGCAGATAAAGTGGGAGCTGGAAGACTTGTCGTTCCGGATTCTTGAACCGGAACGCTATAGAAAAATCGCCAGACTGCTCGAAGATACCCGCATCAACCGGGAACAGTATATCGACCGGGTGGTGAATATGCTGCAGCGCGAGTTGCAGCAGGCCGGCATCAAGGCTGAAGTGACCGGGCGTCCAAAGCATATTTACAGCATCCATAAAAAAATGAAACGCAAGGATGTGGACTTCAAGGAAATTCACGATGCCCGCGCGGTGCGGATCCTTGTGAACGATGTGAGAGACTGCTATGCCGCGTTGGGGATGGTGCACAATCTGTGGGTGCCGATTCCCAAAGAATTCGATGACTATATCGCGAGACCGAAAGGTAACGACTACCGCTCGCTGCATACTGCCGTCATTGGTCCGGAAGATAAGGTGGTTGAAATCCAGATACGCACGCACGAGATGCATCGTCATTCCGAGATGGGTGTCGCCGCGCACTGGCGCTATAAGGAAGGAGCAAGGCGCGACGCCAGGTACGAGGAGAAAATCGCTTGGTTGAGGCAGATCCTGGAATGGAAAAACGACGTGGAGGATGCCGGAGAACTGGCGGAGCATTTCAAGACCGCGCTATTTCAGGATTCGGTTTATGTGCTGACCCCACAGGGGAGGGTGGTTTCCTTGCCCAAGGGGTCTACACCGGTGGATTTTGCCTATCATGTGCACACGGATCTCGGCCACCATTGCCGCGGCGCAAAAGTTGACGACATTATGGTACCGCTTGACTATCCGCTACAGAATGCGCAGCGGGTGGAAATCATCTCGGCCAAACAGGGCGGGCCGAGCCGTGATTGGCTCAATCCCGCCTTGGGTTATCTCAGAAGTCATCGTGCGCGGTCGAAGGTCAGACAGTGGTTTAGCGCTCAGCAACGCGAGGATTCGCTCATACAAGGCCGGGCGATAGTGGAAAAGGAATTACAGCGCCATGGCATGACAGCACTGGGGCTGGATAAACTGGCAGCCGGATTCAAGTTTGCCAAACTTGACGCTTTCCTCGCGGCGGTCGCCCGGGGCGACATCAATAGCCATCAGCTGGGAGCGTTTTTAAGTGGAAAGACTGAGCCAGCCGTTACCGTAGGTTCAACTGGCTCAGTGGGTTCAGCGGGCATAGCGGTTACCGGGCCGGAGTTGCCGGCGGGCAGGAAAGGTACTCCGCAGCCCGATGGCGGCGTACTCATCGTTGGCGTCGACAAGTTGCTCACGGCGTTGGCAAAGTGTTGCAAACCGGCGCCACCCGATCCCATCATCGGTTTTGTCACGCGTGGACGTGGCATTACGATCCACCGTCAGGGTTGCGCCAGTCTGTCACGGCTATCCGCAGAGAGCGCAGAGCGCCTGGTGGCAGCGGATTGGGATGTCTCGAAGGGGGAAGCAAGTTATCCGGTCGATGTCGAGATCGAAGCGCTGGACAGGCAAGGGTTGCTAAGCGACATCTCTACTATTCTTTTGCGTGAAAAAATCAATGTAACCGCCACGCATACCCAAAGCCGGGGTGTTACCGCAACCATGCAATTTACGCTGAAAATTACGGGTCTGGCGCAATTGCGCCGTGTACTTGGGCTGATACAGAACGTGCCCGGCGTGATGTCGGCCTCGCGAAAGTAATGGTTACCCAAGGAATTCCTTAACAAATCCTCTAAACCCTATAAATCCCCGAACCCCTTAATTCTCAGGGGCGCCCGGCGTCTCATGCCTAAGGCAATGCGCGCGATTGCCGCCGCCTTCTTCATTTCATATTGATTTTTCAGGCCATGCTCCACCCGCTCACCGCAGCGGCCCAGACGCTTTATCAAGATAAATTACATTAATATTTTTGTGCATCTTATTTATTTACATCACTTATTTACTTATTGATGAGTTTTCGCCGATTTTTAATTTAAGTCGTTGTCGCATAACAAAAAACCCTTGTATTCCCTTGACTTCACCATTGTTTTTAATTACAGTGGGTAGAAGTGGGAGAAAGTGGGGAAATTATAAGATTTATTTCCTCCTAAAATAAGGGAACATGATGTTTCGCGGCGGCACACCTATCAGTCTGGATAACAAGGGTAGACTCGCAGTGCCCGCGAAATACCGTGAGGGACTTATGTCCTTTTGCGCTGGCCGTCTGGTTATAACCGCCGATCCGTCCCGGTGCCTCTTGGTCTATCCGCAGCCCGTATGGGAACCCCTGGAGCAAAAGCTCAACAGCCTTTCCAGCTTTAATCCCCAAATCCGTAGTTTACAACGTCTTCTTGTCGGCAATGCCAGCGATGTGGAAATGGACGGCGCCGGGCGCATATTGTTGCCGCCCCTCTTGCGTCAGTTCGCCGGCCTGAGCAAAGACGTGGTGTTGGTGGGACAGGGTGCGAAATTCGAATTGTGGGATGACGAGAAATGGAATCTGCAAATGGATAATGCGCTCGCTTTCAAAGATGGCATCCCGCCGGAGCTTGATGGTTTCTCGCTGTAATGGCGTGGTTGAAGAATCCATGCACGTTACAGTTTTGCCGCATGAAGCGGTGGATGCGCTGGCTATCAAGCCGGACGGGATATACGTGGATGGCACTTTCGGACGCGGCGGCCACAGCCGGATGATATTGGAACGACTGGGTAAAAGTGGCAGGCTGATCGCGTTCGATAGAGACCCGTCTGCACTGGCGGCAGGGCAGGCAATCAGCGATACCCGTTTTTGTATGATTCATGGGAGTTTTTCTCAAATCAAGCAGACATTGGGGGAATTGAGCGTGGACCGGGTGGATGGAGTGCTTCTGGACTTGGGCGTATCTTCGCCGCAACTTGAAGAAGCGCCGCGCGGATTCAGTTTTCGCCTGGACGGGCCGCTTGATATGCGCATGGATACAAGCCGGGGACAGACAGCCGCGGAATGGCTGGCTTGCGCTTCCGAGGCGCATTTGGAAGAGGTGATAAGAAGCTATGGCGAAGAACGGTTTGCTAAACAGATTGCAAGAGCGATTGTTGCGGCAAGAACGCGACAGCCTGTCGCTACCACCCTTCAGCTTGCCGCGATTGTGGCGGCGGCCGTGCGTTCGCGTGAGCGTACCCGTGAAAAGCAGAATCCGGCGACGCGCACTTTTCAGGCTATACGGATTTATCTCAATCAGGAACTCGACAAGTTGTCGCTGGCCTTGCCGCAATGCGTGGAAATACTGAATTCCGGAGGGCGGCTCGTGGTGATCAGTTTTCACTCACTGGAAGACCGGCTAGTGAAACGTTTTATGCGCGAATCAGCCAACACCGACATGCTGCCGCGCAGACTGCCCTTGCGGGAAAGGGAGGTGCGGCTTATGGGTCATCACAAATTGCGTTTAATAGGCAAGGCGATACGCGCGAACGCAACCGAGCTGGCGATCAACCCGAGGGCCAGAAGCGCGGTAATGCGGGTGGCGGAACGGGTTAATACAACATAGTGGAAGCTCGCTATCGTGGCGTTTCACGGCTAATGAGAGATTGACGTGATCAGGATAAATATTCTATTGATTTTAATCCTCATCGCCTGCGCGCTGAGTGTTGTGACTTCACAGCACAAGGCGCGCAAGCTTTTTGTGGAACTGGAAAGAGAGCAGGAGCAGGCGGGGCGGCTGGCGGTGGAATGGGGACAATTGCAGCTCGAACAAAGTACGTGGGCGATGCATGCGCGCATTGAAAAAATCGCCACGGGACAACTGCATATGCAAGTGCCCGACGCATCACGCGTTCAGGTCGTCTCGTTGATGAATACGGCTGATTCCGGCAATTCCGCCAACTCCATGGAGGCACTGGAGCCATGACGGCTGGTCATGCACCGCGCATTATCCTGCCGGCGGGACGCTCACGCTTACTCGCAGTTTGTTTGCTGCTCGGACTAATGGGACTGGCGGGGCGCGCGGCCTATCTGCAGGGGATGCATAACGGCTTTCTGCAACAGAAAGGGGAATCACGTTACAGCCGTATACTCGAAATGAACGCGGATCGCGGAATAATCACAGATCGGCACGGAGAACCGCTGGCCATCAGCACACCGGTGGAATCGGTATGGTCGAGTCCGCAGGACATGAACGTAACACCGGAGCAATTAAAAAAACTGGCAAGCCTGATCGAGATGGACACCAAGGAAATTCGTAAGCGTCTGGAGGATCCCCACCAAGGTGCCCGGCGTGATTTCGTGTACCTGAAGCGGCATTTGTCGCCAGAGGTCGCGGCCAAGGTGGTCGAGCTCAACCTGCCGGGTGTATTTCTGAAACGTGAATACCGCCGGTACTATCCGGCGGGCGAGTTGACGGCTCATATGCTTGGCTTTACCGACATCGACGATAACGGACAAGAAGGAATAGAGCTGGCATGGCAGGATGAACTGGCGGGCAAACCCGGAAGCCGCCGTGTCATCAAGGATCGTAAGGGACGTGTTGTCGAGGATGTGGAAAGTATCCGGGCTCCCAGATCCGGGCAAAATATAGCCCTGTCCATAGACAGCAAAATTCAGTATCTCGCTTTCCGGGAATTGAAACAGGCGGTTGAAGCCCACAAAGCCAAAGCAGGGGGAATCGTGGTGCTGGATGCACAGACAGGCGAGTTGCTGGCACTTGTCAATCTGCCCGCGTACAACCCCAATAACCGGGCGAGAACGAATGGCGGGCTAGCCCGCAATAGAGCCCTGACCGACGTATTCGAGCCGGGTTCAACCCTGAAGCCATTCACCATAGCAGCAGCGCTGGAGGCGGGAGGAGTAAAGCCCGACACCGTATTCGAGACCGCGCCTGGTACGTTCTCCATAGGCAAGGCGACGATACGCGATGCGCATAAAGAAGGTCCGTTGACAGTGGCGCAAGTGATCCAGAAGTCCAGTAACGTCGGCTCTGCAAAGATCGCTTTGTCGCTGCCACCGCAAACGTTATGGGAGATGCTGAGTGATTCGGGATTTGGCGCCTCCACTGGTTCAGGATTTCCGGGAGAAGTCAGCGGCAGGCTCCGTCCATACCGCACCTGGCGTCCCATCGAACAGGCCACCATGTCCTATGGACACGGAATTGCGGTGAGTTTGCTGCAACTGGCGCGTGCCTATACCTTGTTCTCCGCCGAGGGTGAATTGAAGCCGGTATCGCTATTGAGGCTCGATGCGCCTGTCGCGGGTAAGCGAGTGGTGTCACGGGACACCGCTCTCGCGGTGAGCAGGATGCTGGAGATGGTGGCGCAACCGGGAGGCACCGCGCCGAAAGCCCAGATCAACGGCTACCGGGTAGCGGGCAAAACAGGTACGGCGCATAAATTGGAGGGCAACGGTTACGCAAAAAACCGTTACCTATCGACGTTTGTCGGCTATGCGCCGGCTTCCAGTCCGCGATTTGTTATTGCGGTGATGCTGGATGAACCATCCGCGGGCCAATATTTTGGCGGTGCGGTGGCGGCGCCCGTATTCAGCCGGGTCATGGAGGGCGCCTTGCGCATGCGGAACGTTCCGTATGACGCGCCCGCCAATAATGTCATGTCGTTTACCGCGGTGCCAGAGTTGAAAGGTGATGTATGAACCCGGAATCCGGAGTCGGAGATTCGAAGCTCATGGCCAGATCAAAGGCGTCTTTTGATTTTCGCGCTCTTGATCATCTGGGTGTCAGAATCGGCAGCCTGGCTACGGATAGCCGCATGGTGAAGACAGGAGATACTTTTCTGGCATATACCGGAGAAAAACTGGATGCGCGCAAGTTTATCCCTCAAGCAATAGCGGCCGGGGCAAACGCGGTACTGTGGGAGCGCCGTGGTTTCGCATGGGATCCCGCATGGCAGGTGCCCAATTTACCAATAGCCGGACTGCGAGCCCAGGCGGGCACCATTGCCGACCACGTTTATGGTCGCCCATCGCAAAAACTCTGGCTTATCGGCATCACCGGAACGAACGGCAAGACCTCCTGCAGCCACTGGATCGCCCAGGCCATGACCGCGCTGGGCAAAAAAACGGCAGTCATCGGCACATTGGGGGCCGGTTTTCCCGGTGAGCTCGAATCGACCGCCAACACCACGCCGGATGCAGTCTTGTTGCACCGGGAGATGGCGGATTATTTGCTGCGCGGCGCGCAGTGCGTGGCAATGGAAGTGTCGTCGCACGGGATAGTACAAGGGCGCATCAGCGGATCGACATTCGCGGTCGTGGTATTCACCAATCTCTCGCGTGACCATCTCGATTATCACGGCAGCATGGAAGCGTATGCCGCCGCAAAGGCACGATTGTTCCATTGGCCTGCACTCAAATATGCCGTACTCAACCTTGATGATGCGTACGGTGTCGAATTGTCGCAACAGCTTTCAGGGGTGGAGACAAAGGTAATCGGATATGGATTCACCGAACCGGCGCTTCAGTCCCGAAGTTCGGAAAAATTCAGGGTGGTACGGGGCCGGAATCTCAAACTAAGCCCGCAAGGGCTGGAGTTTGATATCGAGTTTGAAACCGGGTTTGAAACTGAGTATTCAGAATTTAGAACGAACGTGGTAGGGAGTTTCAATGCTGCAAATTTGCTGGGGGTGCTGGCTACCTTGCTGGCGAGCGGTATCAAGCTGGCTGACGCTGTGCAAGCCTTACAGCAAGTTCGGCCGGTAGCGGGAAGAATGGAGCAAATAGGGGGGGGTGCTCAACCACTCGTAGTGGTGGATTATGCCCATACGCCGGATGCTCTGGAAAAAGTGCTGGTAACACTGCGTGAAATTCTTCGTGCCGGCTCCGAAGCAAACGAAAAAGCAGGAACCGGAAACCCTAAATTGATCTGTGTGTTCGGCTGCGGAGGCGAGCGCGACCGCGGCAAACGGCCTTTAATGGGCGCCGCAGCGACTCGCTTTGCCGACGAAGTCATCATCACCAGCGACAATCCGCGGAAAGAAGACCCACATGTCATTATCAGCGAGATCGCGGCGGGTGCTAGCGCCCATTACCATGTCGAGGAAGATCGGAGGTCAGCTATTTACCGGGCGATTCAAGGTGCGCAAAAGAATGACGTCGTGCTAATCGCGGGGAAAGGGCATGAAGCGTATCAAGAGATAAATGGGAAAAAGTTTCCGTTCAGCGATGCCGAAGTCGCGAGACAGGCGTTGCGGGATTTAACCGGGATACCGATGCAAACATGATGACGGTGCGAGAAGCAGCGCAGGCGCTGCATGGCGAATGGCGTGGTCAAGATGCGCGTTTCACCGCCGTTAGTACCGATAGCCGTACGGTCAAATGCGGCGATTTGTTTGTCGCGTTGATCGGAGAGAGATTTGATGGCCATGATTTTATAGCTGAGGTGAAGAAAAAAGGCGCGACCGCGGCAATGGTCTGTCTGGAATCAGCGGCTGAAAGTCAGGCATCGGGAATCCCCCTGATCCTGGTGAAGGACACCCGCCTAGGGTTGGGACAGCTGGCTGCGCACTGGCGTAGCGTCTTCAGCATTCCAATGGTTGCGGTGACCGGCAGTAATGGCAAGACTACTGTAAAAGAAATGATCGCCTCCATACTGCGAAGAGCGGCGGAGGCGGCGGGCGGGCCGGATGGCTCGGGCGGCTCAGGTGGCTCAGACAGGGTACTGGCGACGGAAGGCAATCTTAACAATGATATCGGTGTCCCGCTGATGCTATTGCGGTTGCGCGAACGGCATGTTTATGCAGTGATCGAAATGGGTATGAATCACGCCGGCGAGATTGCGTATTTGACCCGTCTGGCAAAGCCCGACGTAGCGCTGATTACCAATGCGGGAGCAGCTCATGTCGAAGGGCTGGGCTCGGTGCAAGCGGTCGCTTGCGCCAAGGGTGAAATTTTTGAGGGGCTTGATCAACACGGCATTGCCGTCATCAACGCTGACGATCCGAATGCTCCGCTATGGCGAAAACTCGCCGGTAGCCGAAAAGTGGTGGATTTTGGTCTTGGCGGAGAACCAAGGGTGAGTGCGCGCTACCGGTTGGACTTTCTCGGCAGCGGCATGACGTTGATTCTGCCTGGAGGAGTCGAAGAGGTGGAGTTGCAGGTGCCCGGTGAGCACAACGTACGCAATGCGTTGGCGGCAGCGGCTGTGGCGGTGGCCATGGGTATTGATACGAAGGTGATCGCATCGGGATTGAGAGAATTTTGCGGAGTGAAAGGGCGTTTGCAGAAAAAACGCGGCTTGCATGACGCGATATTGATAGACGACAGTTATAACGCCAACCCGGAATCGGTGAGAGCCGCGCTGGCTGTGCTGGCTAAAGCGCCAGGGAAAAAAATCCTGGTGCTTGGCGACATGGGCGAGTTGGGCGACAGCGCGCGGGATTCTCATGAGCGCATCGGTGAAGAAGCCCGTCTTGCCGGGATTGATGGGTTATTTGCGCTGGGTGAATTGAGCACTTATGCGGTGGCGAAATTTGGTCCCGGTGCAAGGCATTTCGACAAAATCGAGGAACTGCTGGCCGAGATACGAAGCCAGTTGGCAGCCGATGTGACGTTTCTGATAAAGGGATCGCGCTTTATGCATATGGAGCGGGTAGTCAAGCATATCGAATTATGAGTTATGAGCCATGAATATTAATCATGCGGAAATCATGAGTAAGCTACCCCGGTTTGCCGGCCGGCAAGTTCCGAAAGGCAACGTTCTGTGCAGGCGGCTGTCATGCTGCTAGAACTCGCTCAATGGCTTGCAAAGGACATTCGCGTATTCAATGTGTTCAATTACATTACCTTGCGCACGGTGCTGGCGGCACTTACCTCTCTGGCGATTTCGTTCATTATCGGGCCCGCCATGATACGTAAGCTCACTGCTTACAAAATAGGTCAGTCGGTGCGCGATGACGGACCGCAGAGTCATCTTGTGAAGGCTGGTACGCCCACGATGGGCGGTGCGTTGATATTGGTATCCATCGCCATTTCCACGTTACTCTGGGCGGATTTAAGCAACCGTTATGTATGGGTGGTACTCGTGACCACCTTGGGTTTCGGCATCATCGGCTGGGTGGATGATTACCGCAAGGTGGTATATCGCAATCCGAAGGGGCTTTCCGCCAGAGCAAAGCTCTTCTGGCAGTCGGCAATTGCCCTCTCGGTGGCGTTATACCTTGCCTTAACCGCCGATTTGCCTGCACAGACCACCATGATTGTGCCGTTCTTCAAGCAAGTGGCAATCCCGCTTGGTGTGGTCGGGTTTGTTACGCTTGCCTATTTCGTCATCGTGGGCACCAGCAATGCGGTGAATCTGACGGATGGGCTCGATGGTCTGGCCATCATGCCTACCGTCATGATCAGCAGCGCCCTCGCAATCTTCGCCTACGTAGCGGGTCACGCGGTATTCGCGAAATATCTCGGCATCCCTCATATCCCCAATGCAGGCGAGCTGGCCGTCTTCTGCGGCGCGCTGGCGGGTGCGGGGCTCGCTTTCCTCTGGTTCAACGCCTATCCGGCGGAAGTGTTCATGGGCGATGTCGGTGCGCTCGCGCTTGGCGCCGCACTCGGGATTGTGACAGTGATAGTACGCCAGGAAATCGTACTGCTCATCATGGGCGGCGTCTTCGTGGTGGAGACCTTATCGGTGATGCTGCAGGTAGCTTCGTTCAAGCTGGTTGGCAAGCGCATTTTTCGCATGGCCCCGCTGCATCATCACTACGAATTGAAAGGATGGAAGGAAAACCAGGTGGTAGTCCGTTTCTGGATCATCACCATGATGCTGGTGCTGTTTGGATTGTCGTCGTTGAAGTTGAGATAAAAAAGATCGGATATGAATTTGCGAGGTAGAACCGTGCTGGTGCTCGGAATGGGCGAAACCGGACTCTCTATGGCCAAGTGGTTGTCGCGCATGGGCGCGAATGTGCGTGCGGCTGATAGCCGTGCGGCACCTCCCTGTCTGGAGGGGTTAAAACAAGCCCTGCCCGGCGCCCGGAGATTTACCGGCGCATTGACAGCCGAAGTCTTCGCCGGTATAGACCTCGTTGCCATCAGTCCCGGCGTGCCTGTGGCGGAGCCGCTGGTGCAGTCGGCCGTGAGGGACGGTGTACCCGTGATGGGGGATATGGAGCTTTTCGCTTTGGCGATTAAACAACCTGATGTGGCAAACCCAAAGATTCTGGCCATTACCGGATCCAACGGCAAGACAACGGTAACCGCCATGGCGGGGGCGATGGTGCGGAAAGCGGGATGGGATGTCGAAGTAGCCGGCAATATCGGTCCGGCCGTGCTGGATGCACTGATGCGGCGGGAAGACTCAGGAAAATTGCCGCAGGCATGGGTACTGGAGGTTTCCAGTTTTCAATTGGAAACCACAAGAAATCTTGATCCTGATGCGGCGACGGTGTTGAACTTGAGTGAAGACCATTTCGACCGCTATGCCGGAATGCGGGATTACGCTGCTGCCAAGGCAAGGATATTTTTGGGGGGCACGGAGAGCGGTCGTGGCGGCGGTGTTCAGGTTCTGAATCGCGACGATCCTGTTGTGCGTGCGATGGCGTTGACCGGCAGAAAGCAGATGACTTTCGGTCTGGATATGCCGGTTGGCGAGAATGATTTTGGTTTGATCCACGACAGTGAAAATAGCTGGCTAGTGCAGGGAAAAACCCGTTTGATGAAAACCAGCGAGCTTGGCGTCACCGGCTTGCACAATGCGGCCAACGCGCTGGCCGCACTGGCGCTATGCCGCGCCATCGAGCTGCCATTTGCACCATTGCTGCAGGCCTTGCGCGAATTCAGGGGATTGTCGCATCGGATGGAAAAGGTGGCGGCATTCAGCGGTATCACGTTCTACGACGATTCGAAAGGCACCAACGTGGGCGCAACGGTCGCTGCGTTGAACGGCATGATGCAAAGTGTGGTGCTGATCGCGGGCGGCGACGGCAAGGGGCAGGATTTTTCTCCATTGGCACAACCAGTAGCGAAACATGTGCGAGCAGTGGTATTGATCGGGCGCGATGCGGAAAAAATCTCCGCCGCAATAAGTGGCTGCGGGGTGCCGCTGCATTACGTCACAACCATGGAAGAAGCCGTGCAGCGAAGCTTTGCGCTGGCACAGAAAGGTGATGCGGTATTGATGTCACCGGCATGTGCAAGCCTCGACATGTTCAGGAATTACGCTCACCGTGCCGAGGTATTCGTTGCGGCGGTTAGGGATTTGCAGACCGGAATCTTAGCCACGACTCCTAAGGTCCCCACCTGATGATCTATCAGAGCGATATCAATTACCAGAGAAGTCTGCCCAATTTTGATCAATCTCTGATCTGGTCCGCGATATTGTTGCTGAGTCTGGGGTTGGTGATGGTCTATTCCGCGTCCATCGCCATCGCCGAAGCGGGGCGAGGCACAAATGGCCATCCTGCCTATTTTCTTGTCCGGCATGGGGCCTATTTGGCGGTGGGTTTGCTGGCAGGGTTGATCACATTCCAGGTGCCGGTGTCCGCATGGCAGAAGTATTCGTTGCACCTGTTTTTACTGGGACTGGTGCTGTTGGTGCTGGTGCTGATTCCCGGGATAGGCCGCGAAGTCAACGGCAGCCGGCGCTGGATATCGCTGCTGATCGTGAATCTGCAACCATCGGAGTTCATGAAACTGTTCGTAGTGTTTTATGCCGCCAACTATACCGTTCGCAAGGCGGCTTACCTGGACAGTTTCCGCAAAGGTTTCTTTCCCATGCTGATCGTCATGCTGATGGTGGGTCCGCTCCTGCTGCTCGAACCGGATCTGGGGGCATTCGTCGTCATCACTGTCATCATGATGGCGATACTATTTTTGGGAGGTATGGACCTGAAGCTGTTTGCGGGATTGACCGGTTTTCTGGTCATCTGCCTGTTGGCGCTGATCTGGATTGAGCCTTATCGCATGCAGCGGTTCTTTGGATTCATGGATCCGTGGGATGATCCCTATGGAAAAGGGTACCAGTTGAGCCATGCCCTGATTGCATTCGGACGTGGTGAATGGCTGGGGGTAGGCCTGGGCGGAAGCGTGGAAAAGCTTTTCTATCTGCCTGAAGCACATACTGACTTTCTGCTTGCCGTGATCGCGGAGGAGCTTGGTTTCGTTGGAGTCATGACAGTCACGATGCTGTTTGCGTTGCTGGTGATACGTGCATTCGTAATAGGCCGTCAGGCCGCTGTGCGGGAACGTCATTATTCCGCGCTGGTGGCGCAAGGTATCGGCGTATGGCTGGGCGTCCAGGCCTTGATCAATATGGGTGTGAACATGGGTGTGTTGCCAACAAAGGGATTGACGCTGCCGCTGATGAGTTTCGGCGGCAGTAGTATTGTCGCCAACTGTGTCGCGCTGGCGGTGCTGATGCGGGTGGATTGGGAAAACCGGCAACTGATGAAAGGGTATGCAATATGAGAATAATGTCGCACCGCCAAGCCGGCATGAGGAATCCATCTTGATCCCCACCATTCTCATCATGGCGGGAGGGACCGGCGGGCACGTGTTTCCAGGGCTGGCGGTGGCGGATTACATGAAGAAGGCGGGTTGGCGTGTGGTGTGGCTGGGAACGGAGCGAGGAATGGAAACAACACTGGCGCCGCAGCGTGGCTATGAAATGGAGACTATTCGCTTCTCCGGTTTGCGCGGGAAGAACATTGCGACCTGGCTCACGCTGCCGATGCGCCTGTTGCGTGCGTTATGGCAAAGCGCCGGGGTGATAGGCCGGGTGCGTCCTGATGTGGTGCTGGGTATGGGGGGTTATCCCGCATTTCCCGGTGGATTGATGGCCTCCTTACTGAATAAGCCGCTGCTGATACACGAACAGAATTCGGTTCCCGGTCTCGCCAACAGGATATTGGCGAAGCTTGCCGATAGAGTCTTGCTGGGTTTTCCCGGCGTAATCAGGGGCGACAGGAAGGTGACATTTTCCGGCAACCCGGTGCGTAGCGAAATTAGCCAGCTGGAAGCACCGAATAAGAGATATGCCGCGCGCAGCGGAAAACTGAAGCTGCTGGTGATTGGCGGCAGCCTGGGTGCGCAAGCGCTGAATACCATTGTGCCGCAGGCGCTGGGGCTGATCCCTGAAAAGCTCCGTCCATTGGTGACGCATCAGGCCGGAACAAGGCACCTGGACGCATTAAGAAAAAATTATGCCGAAGCGGAGGTGGAAGGTGATCTGGTCACTTTCATTGAAAACATGGCCGCCTGTTACGCCGATAGCGATGTGGTGGTTTGCCGGGCCGGAGCGCTGACTATCGCCGAACTGACCGCCTCAGGCGTGGCGAGCATTCTGGTGCCTTTTCCGTATGCGGTGGATGATCACCAGACAAGCAACGCGAAATTCCTGAGTGACAGGAATGCGGCGGTGCTGTTGCCGCAGAATGAACTGACTCCGCAAGGACTGGCGGAATTACTGATGGGATTCACTCGCGAGACCCTTCTGGAAATGGCGATGAACGCTCGCGAACTGGCGAAACCGGATGCCACCAGGCTGGTAGCGGAAGCGTGCATGGGAATGATAAGGCCATGAGAACTGAAAATGAGGTCATTACCTTCACATTTCACAAATTCTAGATATGAAACATAAAGTCAAACATGTGCATTTTGTCGGTATTGGCGGCTCGGGAATGAGTGGAATCGCTGAGGTGCTGCTCAATCTGGGCTACCAGGTTAGCGGCTCGGATTTGTCCGCTACCGCCATTACCCGACGCTTGAAAAAACTGGGTGCGATTATTCATTCGGGCCATGCGGGGAGTCATGTGGCATCGGCGGACGCGGTCGTGACATCCACGGCGATCGGCCCGGACAATCCTGAAGTGATTGCCGCGCGCGAGCGAAATGTACCGGTAGTGCCGCGCGCCATCATGCTGGCGGAGTTGCTGAGATTGCGTCAGGGAATCGCCATCGCGGGCACACATGGCAAGACCACTACCACAAGCCTGGTCGCCAGCATTCTCGCGGAAGCGGAGATGGACCCGACGTTCGTTATCGGTGGCAGGCTGGAAGCCGCGGGTTCCCATGCCAAACTGGGCGGTGGCGAGTTTATCGTGGTCGAGGCCGACGAATCGGATGCCTCATTTCTCTATTTGCAACCGGTGCTGGCGGTTGTCACCAATATAGACGTCGATCACATGGAAACCTACGGTCACGACGTCAGCAAACTCAAACAGGCATTCATTGATTTTCTACGGCACCTGCCTTTTTACGGGATGGCGGTAGTGTGTGTGGATGACGCCAACGTGCGTGAGATTCTGCCCGATGTGACCAAACCTATCACCACTTACGGTTTATTGGATACCGCGCAAATCCGTGCCACCGATATTCGCCATAGTGAAGGGCAGATGCACTTTACCGCGCTAGTAGGCTTGAATGGCAAGACTCGCAAACTCAAGATCATGTTGAATCTGCCAGGGTTGCATAACGTGCAGAACGCACTTGCGGCAATTGCCGTGTGTAATGAGGTGGGCGTGAAGGACGCCGCCATCATCAACGCGCTGGCAAACTTTCGGGGTGTGGACCGGCGTTTTCAGCGCTATGGCGAAATCAAGCTGATCAGCGAAGAAGCGGATGGGAACGGTAGTTTTACGCTGGTCGATGATTACGGTCATCATCCGGTGGAAATGGCGGCCACCATTGCGGCCGCACGCGGCGCATTTCCCGGCCGCAGGCTGGTCCTGGTGTTCCAGCCGCATCGCTATTCCCGCACCCGCGACTTGTTCGAGGATTTCGTCAAGGTGCTATCCACCACCGATGTGCTGCTATTGACGGAGGTATACCCGGCGGGCGAAGCGCCCATCGTCGCGGCCGACAGCAAGTCGCTTGCGCGTGCGCTGAGAGTGCTGGGCAAGGTTGAGCCGATATTTGTCGAGACGGTAGATGAGTTGTCCGCCGCCATACAGGGCGTGGCGCGGAAAAATGATGTCGTATTGGTGATGGGAGCGGGATCGGTAGGAGGCGTGGCGCCTGATCTTGTAAAAGGGTCGGGAGTCTGAGCAGGCCCGCGGTTGCGGAAAAAGGATAGCAGGCGCCCTGTTTTTCTTCACGAGAGAGAATCGTTGCTGGATGCATGAATGGATATGTCAGAAATTAAATTAACTCATGGGTTGCGCGCTCTTCGCGGCGAGATGCGCATGAATGAGTCGATGAAAAAATACACTTCGTGGCGCGCGGGCGGCGAGGCGGAGCGTATCTATATACCGGCTGATCTGGCCGATCTGGCTCAATTCATACGCAGCCTGCCGGAGGATGAACCCATTTATATGGTGGGTCTGGGCAGTAATCTTCTGGTGCGCGACGGCGGGGTGCGAGGCACCGTCGTAGTGCTGCATGCCCGGCTAAATGATCTGCGGCTGGAGCAACACAATAAGTGTGATGGATTGATAATCGCCGGGGCGGGCGTGGCTTGCGCGAAGGTCGCGCGATTCGCGGCATCGCACAGTCTGGCGGGTGCGGAGTTTCTGGCGGGCATACCCGGTACGGTGGGCGGAGCGCTGGCGATGAATGCCGGTTGTTATGGTGCGGAAACCTGGGGAGTTGTCGAACAGGTGCAGACACTCAGCCGCACAGGTCAATTGCGCGAACGCCTGCCAGGGGACTATGAGATTGGCTACCGGCACGTCATGTTGAAGCCTGAGACAAGGATCGAGGACCGGAAGGAGCAGGATGCGTCCAGTGAGGAATGGTTTGTAGGGGGCAGATTCAGATTGTTGTGCGGCGAAGATGCGGCATCGCGCAAGAAGATCAAGGAATTGCTCACCCGGCGCATCAACACTCAGCCATTGAATCTGCCCAATGCCGGGTCAGTGTTTCGCAATCCGCCGGGGGATCATGCGGCGCGGCTAATCGAGTCATGCGGACTGAAGGGTTTCCGTGCCGGCGGCGCGATGGTTTCGTCCAAGCATGCAAACTTTATCGTAAACACCGGCGACGCCACGGCGGCTGAAATTGAAGCGGTAATTGCCGCAGTACGCGAAACCGTGAAGGAACAGACCGGGATTGAGCTGGTTAGGGAAGTACGAATCATTGGATCGTCCCATGAGTCCAATCAGATTCAAAATTTTGCCACTGACAATCTTATTGGGAACGATTGATCATGAGTCGCTCTGATTTCGGAAAAGTTGCGGTTTTGCTAGGGGGGCGTTCCGCCGAGCGTGAGATTTCACTCAAAAGCGGCAACGCGGTACTTGACGCGCTACGGCGCCAAGGTGTGGATGCTCACGCCTTCGACCCCTCTGAACAGCATATGGAGGCGCTTCTGCAGCAGGGTTTTAATCGGGCGCATATTGCCCTGCATGGACGCTATGGCGAAGACGGTACCGTGCAAGGCGCTCTGGAGCTTATGGGTTTGCCTTATACCGGCAGCGGGGTCATGGCGAGCGCGCTGGCCATGGATAAATGGCGTACAAAGCTGCTATGGCAGGCGGCGGGGATCAGTACCCCTCGCCATATTCTGCTGAATGCCCAAAGTGATTTTGACGCGGTGGTAAAAGTGCTTGGCCTGCCGCTGATCGTCAAGCCATCCCGCGAAGGATCAACCATCGGCTTGAGTAAAGTCATGGCTGCGATGGACTTGCCGGCTGCCTATGAATCAGCGGCGAAGCACGACACCATGGTGTTGGCGGAGCAGTTTATCGAAGGGGTGGAACTGACTGCCGCCATTCTCGGAGAGACCCCGCTACCCCTGGTGCGGATACAGACGGCCGGCGGCTTATATGATTATCAGGCTAAATATCTTTCCGATGATACCCGGTATTTTTGCCCAAGCGGTTTATCCGCTGCGGAAGAGCAGGCAATTCAGATGCAGGCGCTGCAAGCGCACCAGACATTGGGGTGTGAAGGATGGGGCAGGGTGGACGTGATACTGGATAAATCCGGCAAACCCTATTTTCTTGAGACCAACACTTCTCCCGGTATGACCGACCACAGTCTCGTACCGATGGCGGCAAAAGCGGTGGGAATATCGTTTGATGACTTGGTGCTGCGGATACTGGAGTTAGCCCATGTGGGATAACCATCAGGCGCTGGACTTGCTGGCCAATACACTATTTGTGCTGGTTGCGCTGATGGTGGCCTATACCGCCAGCCAGCGGGCGCTGAGTTTGCCGGTGTTGCCGGTGAAGGCACTGAGTGTTAACGGTAGCAGCGATGGCAGCGGCAAACTGAAGCATGTGACACGGGAACAGATCGAAAGCGCCGTTCATAGCGAATATATTGGAAGCTTCCTGACACTTGATCTCAATACCATGCGCCAGGCATTCGGGAAGCTGCCCTGGGTGCGCGTTGCAAGCGTGCGGCGGCACTGGCCGCAGAGCCTGGAAGTGACGCTTGAGGAACATGTCGCGCTGGCACGCTGGGGCAGCGACGCATTGGTGAATACGCATGGTGAAACATTCAACGCCGCGTCTGATGAAGTACTGCCTGTATTCGATGGACCGACGGGGAGTTCGCATGACATGGTGCGGCAGTATGCTGTCTTTACTGAACTGCTGCGACCCTTGCAACAGCGCATTGAACAGATGAATCTTTCACCCCGTCGTGCCTGGCGGGTTCACCTGGATAATGGGACCGTACTGGAACTCGGGCGCGAACAGATGGAATCACGGATGGCGCGATATGTCCTGGCGCATGACCACAGCATTGCGCGATTAAACCGGCAACTGAGCTATGTGGATTTGCGTTACCCCAACGGATTCGCTGTGCGATAACCGAAGGAATACAGGAAAAACCAAGTTGGAAGAAAGCACCACGAAATCAAGGGTTCATGAAGCAAATGAGTAGAATCAATGAAAATAAGAACCTGATTGTCGGCCTCGATATCGGCACATCGAAGATTGTCGCCATCGTTGCGGAAGTCAAGCCCGAGGGTGGATTCGAGGTTATCGGCATGGGTAGCCATCCCTCGCGCGGCCTGAAGAAAGGCGTGGTCGTCAATATCGAGACGACGGTGAGCGCGATCCAGCGCGCGCTGGAAGAAGCCGAGCTCATGGCCGATTGCAAAATCCGCGAGGTATATACCGGCATTGCCGGCAGCCATATCAAGAGCTTCAATTCGCATGGGATGGTCGCGATCAAAGACAAGGAAGTATCGCGGCTGGACGTGGAGCGCGTGATGGAAACCGCCAAGGCCGTGAATATTCTCAACGACCAGCAAGTCCTCCATGTGCTCAACCAGGAGTTCATTATCGATGGGCAGGAAGATGTGCGTGAGCCTATCGGCATGAGCGGCGTACGGCTGGAGGTTAAAGTGCATATCGTCACCGGTGCGGTGTCCGCGGCGCAGAACATCATGAAATGCGTGCGCCGCTGCGGACTGGAAGTGCGCGATCTAGTGCTGCAACCGCTGGCCTCGGCAATGGCCGTACTGTCGGAAGACGAGAAAGACCTGGGAGTATGCCTGGTGGATATCGGTGGCGGCACCACCGATATCGCGGTATTCACGCACGGCGCGATTCGCCATACCGCAGTGATTCCGATTGCCGGAGACCAGATTACCAATGACATCGCGATGGCGCTGCGTACACCGACCAAGGATGCCGAAGACATTAAATGTCGCTACGGCTGTGCATTGCGCGGCATGGCTGACCCGCGCGGAATGGTAGAGGTGGCGGGCGTGGGCGAGCGGGCCACGCGCCAGCTTTCCCGGCAGACGCTGGCGGAAGTGATCGAGCCGCGCGTGGAAGAGCTCTATTCGCTGGTGCAGGCTGAGTTGCGCCGCAGCGGTTTCGAGGAATTGCTTTCATCCGGGATCGTCATTACCGGCGGCAGCAGTTCCCTGCAAGGCATGGTGGAGCTTGGCGAAGAGATCTTCCACATGCCGGTGCGGCTGGGATTGCCGCACTATCGCGGCGGGCTGGCGGAAGTAGTGCTCACGCCGCGATGCTCCACCGGAGTAGGACTGATTATGGCCGGCATGGAGCAGGTTCAACGGCATCAGCATACCAAACTGCAAGGCAACTCATTCAAACGGATTCTCGAAAGAATGAAGAGCTGGTTTCAGGGCAATTTTTGATAGCAGGCGCTTAAAAGCAGGAGCCTGCATAAAGTGTGATTAACAATTTTTAAAGGAGAAACGCCATGTTCGAAATAATGGATACACAAACTCAGGAAGCCGTTATCAAGGTCATTGGCATCGGCGGCTGCGGCGGCAATGCGGTGGACCACATGATCCAGAATGGGGTGCAAGGCGTCGAGTTCATTTCCGCCAACACCGATGCTCAGGCGTTGAAGCGTAATCAAGCGCGCACCCAGTTGCAATTGGGTTCCGCAATCACCAAGGGATTGGGTGCGGGAGCCAATCCGGAAATTGGACGCGACGCGGCGATGGAGGATCGCGACCGCATCGCGGAACTGATTGAAGGCGCCGATATGCTGTTTGTCACCGCCGGGATGGGCGGCGGCACCGGTACCGGCGCCGCGCCGGTGGTGGCGCAAGTGGCGAAGGAGCTGGATATTCTTACCGTGGCGGTGGTTACCAAACCCTTTTCCTTCGAAGGAAGACGCCTTAAAGCGGCGCAGGCCGGCATGGAAGCCCTGTCACAGCATGTCGATTCGTTGATCGTGATTCCCAATGACAAGCTCATGGTGGTGCTGGGTGACGATGTCAGCATGCTGGATGCATTCAAGGCCGCCAACAATGTACTGTATGGCGCGGTAGCGGGAATCGCGGAGGTGATCAATTGCCCGGGCCTGGTAAATGTCGATTTCGCTGACGTGAAAACCGTCATGTCGGAAATGGGCATGGCAATGATGGGTTCCGCAACGGCAGCGGGTATGGACCGTGCACGCGCAGCGGCGGAGCAGGCGGTCGCCAGTCCCCTGCTGGAAGACGTCAATCTTTCCGGCGCCCGGGGCATACTGGTCAACATTACCGCCAGCTCGGGAATGAAAATGCGGGAAGTCCACGAAGTGATGAGTACCATCAAGGGCTTTACCGCCGACGATGCCACCGTGATTGTCGGTACCGTGATCGACGAAAACATGCAGGACAATCTGCGGGTCACCATGGTGGCGACCGGGCTTGGCGGCGTGGGCAACCGCATGCAGCCCAAACCGCTGAGCGTGATACACACACGCACCGGGACGGACAACATCATGTTCTCGGATTCCATAAACTGGAAGGAACTGGATGCGCCCGCCGCGATCCGCACGAACAGGAGGCGCGACGCCACGGTGGAAGCCATGAAACAGTCGGGCGTGGATATGCTGGATATTCCGGCGTTTTTGAGGAAGCAGGCAGATTGAGAAGAAATAGGTCGGATTAGCGCAGCGTAATCCGACGGAGGCCATGAGATGCATGGCGAGCTGGATTGGGGGAAGCTCATTCTCTTTCAGCGTCGTGACGGTAGAACACCGGGGATTATTTGCAGAGGAGGGGGAGAATGGGAATTAAAGGATTCGGATTGAGTTGCTGGGTTACGGTTCGCTCACCCAACCTACCTGTCGCCCTTAATGAATATATGGCCGCCCCAAGCCCAAACCACAGGGTCGCTGCATCGGTGTAGGGTGCCATAGCTGCTTTATCAGGATTCCTTCTCCTGTCCGTTTTGCTTCTTCAGCAATAATTCGACAGCCTCTTTCAGAGGCGACTGAGGCAGCTCCGCAGCCAGCCCAATCAGACTTTCCACGCCGACCTGTCCAATTTGCCGCCTTCCAGTCGGCCCGTTTGCAGATGCTTCATGTCCTGTCATAGCACGGTAATTTGCTTGCACAGTAATCCGAATTGCAGTAACCTCGTAACCTCTCGCCCGGAATTTTAATAATAACGACGGCAAAATTTGCCTGAGTTTCGCTGCGATCGCACCGTTGTGCGCGCACAGGGTCAGGTTCCCTTCGAAGAACCCACCCAGAGCGCAGCGTTGAGCTAATTGTGGCGGGGCGATTTCCATGAATACCCGTTGCATCGCGGTTAATTTGTCTATGTAGCCGAATAGCCGTTGATGATCGGGCATAGTGCTGAGGGCGCCGAGGTAAAAATTAATCTTGCGTGCGGCCATGGCTGAATGACAATTAGGGAATAAAGATGAATATTATTCTAGTTTCCAATAATTTGGCAAAGGCAAGAACACTGACTTTAACCAATGTACATCTTGTACTGCTCGCGGCAGGGTTTGTGCTGGCGGCTGTGTTACTGGCGATGGCGTTGAATTATCTATCCCTGCGCTATGCTGACAAGATTGACAGCCCCACCTTGAGATCGCTGGTTCTGAGCGTGCAGGCGGAAGAGCATCAAAAGACCCAGTCATATTTGCGCGATAGCCTCAACGCGATGGCGGTCAGAATGGGCCAGATGCAGGCTCAACTGTTACGGCTCGATTCGGTGGGTGCGCGTCTGTCGGAGTTGTCGGGAATCAAGCCGCAGGAATTCCTGTTCAATCAGAATCCAGGGCAGGGAGGAGTCACTTCCTCCTTGCCGTCTCAGGATATGTCGCTTCTGGAAATCAGCAACAAGATCCAGGAAATGTCGCTCATATTGGATGACCGGGCCGACAAGTTTGGTGCGCTGGATTCCGTGTTGATGCAAGACAGGCTCAAGAAAAAAATGCTTCCCTCCGTTATGCCGGTCAGCACAAAATGGTACTCCTCTGGTTTTGGTGTGCGCATTGATCCTTTCACGGGAAGGAGTGTTTTCCACGAAGGGGTGGATTTCACAGCCGCAACGGGTACCCCGATCGTTGCCGCCGCGGGAGGCGTGGTCGTGTATTCCGGTTTCCATTCCGAATATGGTAATATGGTAGATGTTGACCATGGCAATGATCTTGTCAGCCGTTATGCCCATGCGTCCAAGCGTACGGTCAAAGTGGGCCAGGTGGTGGTGCGGGGGCAGAAGATCGCGGAAGTGGGCAGCACTGGCCGTTCCACCGGTCCGCATTTGCATTTTGAAGTCAGGCACAAGGGCTTGCCGCAAAATCCATCAAGATTTTTGAAGATGCCTAGTTGAGCCGGATTAATACTCTGCTGCGGGGGTGAGGCCAAAAACCTCACCCCCTTATTTTTTGGACGTTTGTTTAAATAGAATTTTTTCGAGATTTCATGCTGAACAATCTGCTCAAGAAGGTCTTTGGAAGCCGCAATGACCGGCTGATCAAACAGTATTTCCAGAGTGTGGGAACGATTAATGCGCTGGAAGCCAGGATTTCGGCGCTGACTGACGCCGAGTTACGCGCCAAGACCGATGAGTTCAGACAGCGCATTGCCGAAGGCGCAACGCTTGATGCATTGCTGCCGGAGGCGTTTGCCGTGGTGCGTGAAGCCAGCAAACGCGTACTCGGAATGCGGCATTTCGACGTGCAGTTGATCGGCGGCATGGTGCTGCATAGCGGAAAAATTGCCGAGATGCGCACAGGCGAAGGGAAGACGCTGATGGCGACCTTGCCCGCATACCTCAATGCCCTGGCTGACAAAGGCGTTCATCTGGTGACGGTGAATGACTATCTCGCCAAGCGGGATGCGGAATGGATGGGACGCATCTATCAATTCCTTGGTATCAGTGTCGGTGTGATCCTCTCCCAGATGGACCACGGCGACAAGCAGGCCGCCTACGCCGCCGGTATCACCTATGGCACCAACAACGAATACGGATTTGATTATCTGCGCGATAATATGGTGAATCATCCTGTCGAGCGTGTGCAACGCGTGCTCAATTACGCCATTGTTGACGAGGTGGATTCCATTCTGATTGACGAGGCGCGTACTCCGTTGATTATATCGGGCCAGGCGGAAGGCAACACCGACGTGTATGTGCGTATGAATACGCTGATTCCAAAACTTGTCCGCCAGGAAACAGAGAAGGACCCTGGCGATTTTAGCGTAGACGAAAAATCCCAGCAGGTGCTGTTGAGCGAGGCGGGTTTTGAACACGCGGAAAGGCTGCTTGCCCAGAGCGGGTTGCTAACGCCGGGAACCAGCCTCTACGATCCTGCCAACATCAATCTCGTTCATCATCTTTACGCAGCCTTGCGTGCCCATGCGTTATTTCTTCGCGACCAGCATTATGTCGTACAGGATGGCGAAGTCGTCATCGTAGATGAGTTTACCGGGCGGCTTATGTCCGGCAGACGCTGGTCGGAAGGATTGCATCAGGCGGTGGAAGCAAAAGAAGGTGTCCCGATCCAGAAAGAGAATCAGACACTGGCTTCGATCACTTTCCAGAATTATTTCCGCATGTATAAAAAATTGGCCGGCATGACGGGTACGGCCGATACCGAGGCTTATGAGTTTCAGCAGATTTACGGATTGGAAACGGTGATCATTCCAACCCATCGTCCCATGATACGTAATGATCGCATGGATCAGGTATTCCGTACCATGGACGAAAAGAACCGTGCCATTATTGCGGATATCAAAGACTGCTATGAAAGAGGCCAACCTGTCCTGGTCGGCACCACCTCTATCGAGAACAATGAGCTGTTGTCCGGACTGCTCACCCAGGAGCAGTTGCCGCATCAGGTACTCAATGCCAAACAGCATGCGAGGGAGGCGGAGATCGTTACCCAGGCCGGCCGCCCAAAAATGGTCACCATCGCTACCAATATGGCGGGCCGGGGTACCGACATTGTGCTGGGGGGCAATCCGGAGCCGGAACTTGAGCGTATCCGTACCGACGAGGCTATAAGCGAACCTGCCAAGCTTGAACGTACCACGGAATTGCAGGGGCAATGGCAGCTGCTTCATGAGGAAGTGCTGAAGCAGGGGGGGCTACATATCATCGGCACCGAACGACATGAATCCCGGCGCGTGGATAACCAGTTGCGCGGGCGCTCGGGCCGTCAGGGAGACCCCGGTTCCAGCCGTTTTTATCTTTCGCTGGAGGATCCGCTTCTGCGCATTTTCGCATCGGATCGTGTGGCAAACATCATGCAGAAGCTCAACATGCCGGAGGGTGAGGCCATTGAGCATCCCTGGGTGACTCGTGCCATCGAAAATGCCCAGCGCAAGGTGGAAGCCCGCAACTTCGACATGCGCAAGCAATTGCTGGAATACGATGACGTCGCCAACGATCAGCGCAAGGTGATCTATGAGCAACGTAACGAACTTCTCGAGTCCCAGGATATTTCAGAGACGATTAGTGCCATGCGCGGAGATGTGCTGGGTGGTCTCGTCGCCCTCTATGTTCCGCCGCAAAGCGTCGAGGAACAGTGGGATATACCGGGACTGGAAAAGGCGCTGGTTGCCGAATATCAGTTGCAATTGCCGTTGCGGGAGTGGCTGGAGAAAGAACCTGACTTGCATGAAGAAAGCCTTCATCAGCGCATTGCCGGGATAGCGCAGGAACATTATTCCGGAAAGGTGGATCAGGTCGGCGTCAATGTTATGCATCAATACGAGAGAGCGGTGATGCTGCAAAGCCTTGATACCCACTGGCGGGAACATCTCGCGGCGCTCGATCATTTGCGTCAGGGTATTCATTTGCGGGGGTATGCGCAGAAAAATCCCAAGCAGGAGTACAAACGCGAAGCCTTTGAGCTATTTACCTCCATGCTTGAAGAGATCAAGACAGAGGTCACCCGGATACTCATGACCGTTCAGATCAGAAGTGAGCAGCAGGTGGAAGCGGTGGCGGAAACACAGCGTGCGCCAGTAAACGTGCAGTATCACCATGCGGCTTACGAGGAGGCGCTGGATGAGGCGGGTGATCATGAAGATCATGATGAGCAGCGCCTGGAGAAGCATCAACCGTTCGTGCGCCAGGGTGGCAAGGTTGGCCGTAACGATCCATGTCCATGCGGATCAGGGAAGAAGTACAAACAATGTCACGGCAAACTGAGTTAATTGCGCTCGCTGACTGAGGTAGCGGAGCGCAATTAGCAATCGCGTATCCGCGTATTAGTTTATACGCTTCTGGAAGTACTCGTCGTAGCGGAAAATATAATCCTTGTCTGTCAGCGGCAGATGACAGGCACGGCAGGTGACGGTATCATCCGGCGCTTTCGTTTTTGCATCCGCCATATACATGGCGTATATCCAGTCGCCATTCTTGAGATCCGGAGGCATTACGCTTTCACCCCAGCCGGCACCTTTGCCCATTACCGCCACTTTTAATAAGTCACCTTTGACAAATTTACCATCGGCACCCTTCAACGGCGTGCCGTCGGCGGCTTCACGCGCCTTATAGATTTCCATTACCGAAATGGTGCCGTTGGGGAAAGCCTCACCCATTTTTGTGCTATGCCCGATAGGGTTGATATAGATCTCGCGGACCTGTTTAGTATCAGCACGCTGGATTTCAGACAGAAATTTAGGCCAGCTCTTGTAATCTGCGGGAACCGGTAACTCACCATCCTTGTATTTCTGGGCCTGGGGCGCGGGCGGCGTCTGTGCGCAGCCCACCATTAGTACTGTAGTCAATATCGTGGCGGTAGCAACCCATCTAACATATTTCATCTGGTTTTCTCCTGTTGTCGAGCGGGATTTAATTACCTTTCTTCCGGTTGAGTCCGTAAATGACAGAAAGGAATTCGTGCGAATATTGATACTATGGTAGTACCGGAGTGTCTTTACTATACTAGCGTCGGACAAATATCGTTGCAAGTATTACTATACGCCGCCATGCGTAGCGCTCATTAACGGAACCTCTGGAAGCGCTATCCGATGCTTGATCCCGCATTCCCTAGTGTCATTTCATGTCGTTGCCATGCCATGGTGACGCAGCAGTGCATCGATTTTCGGCTCGCGTCCCCGGAATGCGATGAACGATTCCAGCGCCGGACGGCTTCCGCCGGCGGCGAGAATTTCATTCCGGAAGCGGGCACCGGTTTCGGCATTGATCAGTTCCCCGTCATTGCTTTCCTCAAACAGGCTGTATGCGTCGGCGGACAATACTTCCGCCCATTTGTAACTATAATACCCGGCTGCATAACCCCCGCCAAAAATATGCGAGAAACTGTTGGGAAAGCGATTAAACGCCGGGGGAATAACGACCGCCACCTGCTTGCGAATCTCATCCAGTAATTGCTGTACCGTTTTCTCTCCGCCCGGGTTGAAATCAGAATGCAGCCGCATATCAAACAGCGCAAATTCTACCTGGCGAAGCATTTGAAGGCCACTCTGAAAGTTTTTTGCGGCCAGCATTTTGTCGAAAAGCGCTGGTGGAATGGACTCACCCGTATCCACATGCGCTGTCATATTCATCAACACCCCACGCTCCCAGCAAAAATTTTCCATGAATTGACTGGGCAGTTCCACTGCATCCCATTCCACACCGTTGATCCCGGATACACCCAGGTCTTCAACCTGGGTGAGCAGATGATGGAGGCCATGGCCGAATTCATGGAATAGTGTAATGACTTCGTCATGAGTAAACAGGGCAGGGCGAATTTGGCCATTAAGGGGGACGGGTGCGGAGAAATTGCAGGTGAGATACGCTACCGGAGCCTGGATGCTGAGTTCCCCGACGCCGATCCGGCGGCGGCTGATGGCGTCATCCATCCATCCCCCCCCACGCTTGCCGGGACGCGCATAGAGGTCAAGATAGAATTGCCCGAGCAGCTTCCCTTCAGCGTCCTTTATCATAAAAAACTTTACATCAGGGTGCCAGAGCTGAACACCCGCCGCTTGCGGCGGCGGGACAATGGTAATGCCGTAGAGATTCTCCACCAGCTCGAACATACCCCGTAGTACACTGGTTTCAGGGAAATACTGCTTCACCTCTTGCTCGGAGAACGCATAGCGGTCAAGGCGCAGCTTCTCACTGGCATAAGCCAGATCCCATGCCTCCAGTTTTCCCAGTTGCAGCTTGCTGGCCGCGAACCGGGACAATTCTTCCAGATCGCGTTCAGCGTAAGGCCGGCCCCTGGCGGCAAGCTCACCCAGAAAATCCAGCACCTGTTTTGGGGTCGAGGCCATTTTTGTCACGAGCGATACCTCGGCGTAGCAATCAAACCCCAGCATCCGCGCCTCTTCTTCGCGCAATTCAAGTATCTTGTTGATAAGCGGCGTGTTATCCCATTCCACTTTGCTCAGTTCACTCGCACGGGTGGAATACGCACGATACATTTTCTCACGGAGCCCCCGATTATCCGCATACTGCATGACGGGCATATAGGAAGGGGCATGCAATGTGAATTTCCAGCCTCGCGTACCCTCTTTTGCGGCGTTTTCCCTTGCCGTTTCCAGCACGTCCGCGGGGATACCGGATAACTCGTCCGCATCCTCCACCTGCAGCACAAAATTATTGGTGGCATCCAGCAGGTTATCGTTGAATCGGGAAGAAAGCGCCGACAGCTCTTCCTGAATTTCGAGAAAACGCTTTTTCCCTTGTGGCTGGAGTTCCGCGCCGCCTAAACGGAAATCCCGCAATTCATTCTCGACAATTTTTTTTCGCGCGCGGCCCAGGCTCTCAAATTCCGCGCTATTGCGGAGCAATTTGAATTTCTCGAATAACGCCTGATCCTGACCCAATTCGGCATAATACTGAGTTACGTGCGGCAGATTGGCGTTATATATTTCGCGTAATTCCGGACTGTTCACCACAGCGTTCAAATGCGAAACTTGGCCCCAGGCACGAGACAAGCGCTCGTTGGCATCATCCATCGGCTGCACGAAATTCCGCCAGGTGGGTATGGCGGCATCGTCGCGTATCCCGGCAATGATAGCGCGGTTATCGGCAAGCAGTTGCTCTACCGCCGGAGTGATATGTTCGGTTCGAATATCCGCGAATCGCGGGAGTCCGGAAAAATCCAGCAGAGGGTTTGTCATGGTGCTCCAAATAGTGATTACAGATGTGGGCGAATCGTAACCGCAGGCTGTATTAGCCCTGATGCACAACATTGCCGTGGACCAGAGTATATTTTACTCTGCCTTGCAGCTCCATACCCAGAAACGGTGTATTCTTGCCCTGGCTTTTGAGTGCGGCCGCTTCCACCTTCCAGTATTGATCCGGGTCGAAAATGCACATATCAGCGGCGGCGCCGAGAGATAGGTGACCTGCATCTATCCCCAGTATCTGGGCGGGCTCCACGGTAATCCTGGCCACCGCGGCAGCCAATGGTATCTTCATTTCCATCGCCCATTTCAAGGTCAGCGGCAACAACAATTCCAGGCCGGTGGCACCCGGTTCGGCCTCACCAAAGGGCAATAGCTTGGCATCGTCGTCCACCGGTGTGTGGTCGGAACATATCGCGTCTATCGTGCCGTCCAGCAAACCGGCGCGTAGTGCATTACGATCACTTAATCCCCGCAGTGGAGGAACAAGATGGCAATTGGAATCGAAAAACCCGATATCCATTTCCGAAAGGTGTATGTGATTGGCCGTCACATCACAGGTAACCGGCAAACCTTGCTGCTTCGCCGCCCGCACCATGGCGACGCCTTCCGCACTGGAAATCCTGCACAGATGCACGGTAGCGCCTGTCTCCCTTGCTATCAAGATAATATTCGATAAGGCTACGGTTTCCGCACATACGGAAACCGCTGGCAGGCCCAACCGCGTCGCCACTTCGCCGTCATGGGCCACGCCACCGTCGGCGAGGCTTGCATCCTGGGGACGCAACCATACGCCAAAGCCGAAGGTGGAAGCGTATTGCATCGCGTGCATCATGACGCGTGCGTTGGTAAGCGGCATATCGGACTGGCCAAAAGCAACGCAGCCCGCGTCACGCAGTTCAGCCATCTCCGTGAGCCTTTCACCTTTCAGACCTTGAGTGAGCGCCCCAATGGGATAGAGATGGGCCTGGTTGAGGCTTCTGGCGCGATGCTTCAGCATTTCCACCAACCCCGGTTCGTCCAGCGGCGGATCGGTGTCTGGCGAGCATGCCAGGCTGGTGATGCCGCCCGCTACCGCTGCTTCCATCTCGGATTCCAGCGTGGCCTTATACTCAAAACCCGGCTCGCGCAAGCGCGCGGATAGGTCTACCAGACCGGGACACACCACTAGATCCTTCGCGTTTATTTCACGGTTGGCATGGAAGCCGTCCGGGATAGAATCCATGCCGACGATTTTTCCGGCGGCGACGAATACATCCATAACGGCGTCAATCCCGTTTCCGGGATCTACAACACGGCCGCTTTTAATAAGGAGTTTCATATTGCTTTTAACCTAAATCCGGCTGTAGCGACCTCACCACGAAGGTGAAGGTCAAGTAGCATAAAAAAATCTTCATGGATCGTAGTGCTAAACTAAAAAATGAGCGGTCAACTGCTGGCGGATTTAGGTTCAGTTACCCGCCAGAATCGACATCACCGCCATTCGCACTGCAATGCCGAAGGTGACTTGCGGCAGAATCACCGATTGCCCACCGTCGGCCACCGCGGAATCAATTTCCACGCCACGATTCATCGGGCCCGGATGCAGCACGATAGCGTCGCGCTTCGCCAGTGCCAGCTTTTCCTGCGTAAGACCATAATACTTGAAGTATTCTTCCGTGCTGGGAAGGCGCGCGCTTAACATGCGCTCATTTTGCAGGCGCAGCATCAGCAGTACATCTACATCCTTCAACCCTTGTGTCATTTCGTGATAAACATGTACACCCAGCCGCTCAACCCTGGTGGGCAACAAGGTTTTTGGCGCAATGACCCGCACTTCCGGCACGCCCAGCGTGGTCAGGGCATGAATCTGAGAGCGCGCCACCCGCGAGTGCAGGATATCGCCGACGATGGCTACGCGCAGATTATGGAAATCGTTTTTGTAATGGCGGATGGTAAACATATCCAGTAACCCCTGAGTAGGGTGTGCATGCCGGCCATCCCCGGCATTGATGACGTGAATTTCGGGTCGTACATGGCGCGCTATCAAATGCGCCGCCCCGCTTTGTGAATGCCGCACCACAAACATGTCGGCATGCATGGCGGAGAGATTATCGACCGTGTCCAGCAGCGTCTCACCTTTGGTTTGCGAGGAAGCTGCGATGTTGAGATTGACCACATCGGCTGAAAGGCGTTTTGCGGCGATTTCAAACGTGGTGCGGGTACGAGTACTGGGCTCGAAGAATAAATTGAATATGGACTTGCCGCGTAGCAGGGGTACTTTTTTGATATCGCGCTCGGTAACTCCGACAAAAGATTCGGCGGTATCCAGTATGTGAAGCAGAATGGAGGCAGGTAACCCCTCGGTGGTAAGAAGGTGTTGCAATTCTCCGTGCTTGTTCAGTTGCGGATTATTCATTGTCCCGGAGAATTTTTGTTATACAGGCTAAAGCCTAATTTTCCGTCGATGCCTTTTTCCAGCGCCAGCATTCTATCTGGCGGCAGAGCGAGCGTCGTGCCAACATATTCGGCGGCAATAGGAAGCTCTCTGCCGCCCCGATCTATCAGCGCCGCGAGACGGATGCTCGCCGGCCGCCCATAGTCGAACAATTCATTGACGGCCGCGCGAATGGTGCGCCCGGTGTAGAGTACATCATCCACCAGAATGATATGGCTGCCTTCCACCTTGAATGGGATATCGGACGGCTTGACCTGGGGGTGCAGGCCAATTTGACCAAAATCATCGCGATAGAACGAAACATCCAGAGTACCCAGCGGAAGCACAAGTTTCAAATCCTGATGCAGCCGTTCCGCCAGCCATACGCCCCCGGTATATATTCCTACTAGCGCGGTACTTGCGGTAACGTCGGGCTTTATCTTGCTGGCCAGACTGGCGAGCAGTTGTTCTGCATCAGGTAGCTGCATCTTGTCCATCGAAATAGGATTGCAATATCAGTTGTGCGGCCACTTGATCAAGTACAGGTTTCCGCTTCTTTTTTTTGACACCCGCTTCCCGCAAGACAGCGCTGGCGCTGACCGAAGTATAGCGCTCATCCACCAGCGCAGTCTTGATGCCAAAGCGGCCTTCGAGACGCCGCGCGAAACGCCGGCTCAACCGGGTTAATTCGTGTTCCGTGCCATCGGCATAAGCGGGCAGGCCCACCACCAGCAGAACTGGCTGCCATTCCGCAATGAGGCTGGCGATAGTGTCGAAACGCCGTACCGTATTCTCGTCGCTAACAGTGGCAAGCGGATGCGCCAAACCTAGCTCCAGGTTACCCACCGCTACACCGATGCGCTTTTTGCCAAAATCAAAAGCCAGAATTGTGCCTATGGGACGATGGCTGCTTCCGATATCCGGTGACAAGTGCTGTATTGTCTGCATTTGCATAGTTGAATATTAAATCTGCATTCGACAGCCGGCTGCGCATTTAGGTTAATCTCAGGAATGTCCCACCTCGTCCGACAGGCTTGAGAAATCTATTCCCAGCGAGTGCATCGCCGCGGTCAGCCGCTCTTCGGACGGAAGCTCGAATATGATGGTGGGCGATGCGGGCACCGTGAGCCAGGCATTCTGGGACAATTCATGCTCTATCTGACCAGGCGCCCACCCTGAATAGCCAAGGGCAACCAGTATCTGTTTGGGACTGTCTCCGCTCGCAATGGCCCGCAAGATATCAAGCGACGTAGTGAGTCCAACCTCGTGATTCACTATCATGGTGGATTGCCAGTCGCCCACCGGCTGATGCAGCACGAAGCCGCGATCCAGCTGTACGGGCCCACCGAACATAACCTGCAATCCTCCGGCAGCTTCATCATCAGAAGAAATACCAAGTTGATCGAAGAGATCTTTCAACGTGAGATCAATGGGCCGGTTAACCACCAGACCCAATGCGCCCTGTTCATTATGCTCACAAATGTATGTAAGCGTCTTGGAAAAGAAAGGATCCGCCATGGCGGGCATCGCGATCAGAAAATGATTGGTTAAATCAACACTTTGCATAAAATGGCCGGCTGCATACCGATTATCGTGCGTCTCTCGAAATCCTGATTTGACCGCATGGGTCTCAATGCTATGCTTATTCCCATCAAACCACCTGACTAATTATCATTGTAGAACGAATCGGTTTCCAGTAGTGCGTTTTGAAGGAACTCTGGAATTCACGGTCGCCACAGCGGTCGTTATGCAGGACTTTACCAATTCTCTGTCTGGTGATCTATGTCATTGAACTGGGCCGCCGCGGTTGTCGCGGGTATTGTCGCGGGAACATTAGCCACTGCAGTACAGCTCTTTCTTTGGTGGGCTTTCCTGGATGCGCTGCCCTGGATGCTATATAGGGATGCGCGTCTGACCGCGGCAATTCTTATGGGGCGTGAGGTCCTGCCGCCACCCGTCACTTTCGACTGGAACGTGATGATGGTCGCCACGCTGATTCATTTTGCGATTTCTATCGCATACGGCCTGATTCTGGCTTGTTTGATTTCGCGTCTGGGAATGGCGTTGTCGTTGCTCACGGGCTCTATTTATGGGCTGAGCCTGTATGGGATAAACATGTATGGCGTAACGATCATTTTCCCCTGGTTCTGGGAGGCTCGTGACTGGATCACGATCCTTACACATATCGTGTTTGGAATTTCACTGGCTGGCACATACAAGGTATTTGCCAAGCATGAGCTTGAAACCTGAATCCGGACGCCCCTCTCCGCTTCCTGGCGGGTTTGCTACAACCGCTGGATTCAGATTAAAGCGGCTATGATTCCTGTGGCAGCTGCTCCGGGTTTTAAAGCACCGGAAAATAGTGCGATAAAAAAGGCAGGGGATAAGCCTGCCTTTCCGTAAGTGGAAACGAGCCGGGATTATTTTTTCTCAGTGCTCGCCTTTGCATCCTTGGCATGAGCTTCATCTTTCTCGGCATGCTCCCGTGCTTTTTTCGCATGGGCTTCATCTTTATCGGCGTGCGCTTTTGCATCTTTGGCATGAGCTTCATCTTTCGCGGCGTGCCCTTTATCGCCGTGGGCTTTTGATGAATGCGAACCGTGAGCCCCATGATGACCATCATGCTTTTCGGCCACGGCGTTAAAACTGAAAGTGGCAGCGAAGACCATTGCGGTCAGCATCGATAACAGTTTGTTCATTTTTTTCTCCAAAGTTTAGTACGATATTAATCGGTAAATAAAACCAGGTTCTCCTGCTTCCCTCTGCTGTGTCTTTCTGTTTCTTTTAATTATAACGTAGCTTATGGCCTATGGTTGACAGGTATCGAGACGTACCGCCCCAACAAGAAAAACCATCAGCTAGATTTTTACCCGATGTTTCCGATGCAGATTCTCGGGAGGCAGTCCCGGGGCTTAAGCGACCGCTATAGCATGCAGCTTATATTATAGTTAAATGAATTCCCGATCAAAATGTGATCGGGAATTCAGCTTGCGTGGCGTAAAAGATTCGAGACGAGCGTGTGAAACTGTTTCTTGGGGTCCGGCTCCGTGCCGGGATTCAGTTCCGCCGCCATGCACTTATCGTCAGTGACTTCAGTGCGGCAGAACTGGTAATAGTTATCCCAGTCCCTGTTGTAAGCGGGGAGGTTTTCCTGGCGAACGTTGGGCTTGAAATCGTCGATAATTTCCTGCATGACAGGCAATCGGGCACAAAGATAGGTATCTATACTTTTCGGCCAATTGGTGGGTTCAGGATACAGACCGGAGAGCGTAGAGAGAATAGCTGAACGAAAATCATCAATGGCATTAGCACGGTGCTTGCGGTGGACCAATTCGTATATTCCCGAGATAACGATTGCCACAGCGAGTAAAACCAAGGGCCACATGGGTACTTGATTGAAGTATCCAGATATTTGATCGGTGTATTCGTTCATGTATTCCTTTCCGGGTTTCCGATTGTGTTACAGACTGATGGATGAGCACCATGCTGTCATCCTGATTGTTTTTCTTCCTTCTTCTTTCGCCATCGTTCCTTAATTCAAGCCAGCAGGCGAGGGGCGGCGGTTAAATTCTGATGGATCGGTTCGCGATGGAACCCGCTTCAATCGACAGGAGTAAACGGCCATGTCGGGATTATAAGCTTTAAGGGGTTATGGTCAATTGTCCAATAAATGGATTCAGCCAACCATGTGTAGTGAGCCAGAAATACTGTTACGTAAAAACAACGGCTGGATCTCCGTCTGTTTGACACCTATCCAGCTATTTGTTTCAACCCCGGTCCACTATTTGCAACCATTACTCATCTCACGCTACTTGCAAACCGAGGGGCGATGTTGAGGTAGCACGTTGCCTGCAACAAGACCAGGAACGCCGGTTGTGGGATCGGTATTATCGTTGCAAATCCATTTCACGCCATCTTTTGTCGCGACTACCAGGGTTCTGCCGGTTCCTTCGTTCAAAAGGCCTGCACTAACCCCGTTATTCTTGAACGTTGCCGTGACCTGAAAACCGGAAGCAAGTGGTAACGACGTGAGACTGGCGACATATCGGCCTGTCCGCGTCGCCACCAGGCTATCAAACTCCGGCCTCGTCGGCCACCTTCCCTTATCGGAATAAAATCCGGTAATGGGGGATTCCACGCTTTGCAGGAGACTGAAGGCTTCCGTTACCTGATCTCGCGCCACGGAATCCTCATAAAGCTGATATGCTGGTGGAATGGCTATCGTCGCCAGAATGCCGATAATGGCGAACATCATCATTGTTTCGATCAAAGTTAAACCTTTTTGATCCTGCTCCATCTTGATAGAACTCCTTTTGATTAACATCCATACTCTTTAATACGCGTATTGAACCTGAATCCGGCAGTTGTGCCTCCGAATTCAGGTTACGTCTCATTTGATCAGCAGTACGGGTACGGTCGAAAGCTGCATCACCTTGCTGGCTACGGAACCTAGCAGTAAGCCTTTCACCACACCGAGCCCGCGCGGTCCGATAACTATCTGGTCGAACCCCATCTCTTTTGCATAGCGTGTGATCATTTCCTCCGGGTTGCCTACCGTGATGTGAAACTGGCAGGGAATGCCTGCCTGGCCCAGCAAGTCACGTGCGGCTTTTAGCCCCTTCATGCCTTCTTCCTGATGATACAAGTTGATGCTCTCTTTATCGATAAACAGGGTTACATTCCCGTGCTGTGGAAATTGCACGTTCAGCAGATGAATCTCCGGCGCCTCCTTATACCAATCGAGCAGTTTAATGAACTCGGCAACCGCCTTGTTGGAAGTATCGGAGCCATCCACTGGCAGCAGAAATTTCAGCATTGTATCTCCCTTAATGCGGCAGTTATATTCACGGCGGCTAAAATCCCGAATCCGGTAGTTGACCGAACTCATTTTTTAGTTCATTTGTTACTTGTTTTCTTTGGCTCGGTGCCACAATCTACAAAGAGTTTTCGTTCCTACTGGACTCCCACCCTCAGCAGCCTGGTGAGTTCACCCAACTACCGGATTCAGGATAACGGTTTATTTGCGTCATTCGCCAGATCAACAATAGGCGCCATTTTTGCCTGCGTTCTCGCGGCAAGCCATTTGCCGACAACCACTATCAGCAATACGCCGCCGGCGGGAGCCAGCCAACGTAAAAACGCCGCATTGGCATTTACCCACTCCTTAGTGACAGCGTCGGTAACGCTCATGTCTCCCGCAATCCAGCCGAGCAAGCCCGCGCCCAGAACAATAACGATGGGAAAACGGTCCATAAGTTTCATCACCAATTTGCTGCCCCAGACAATAATGGGCACGCTCACTACCAAACCGAAAATCACCAGACCAATACTATCCTTGGCGGCACCAGCAATGGCGATCACGTTGTCGAGACTCATTACAGCGTCGGCGATAATAATCGTCTTGATTGCACCCAGCAGCGTGGTACTGGCGTCAATCTGGTGTCCGTTACTATCCGGTTCAGGCTGAAGCAGCTTGATACCGATCCATATCAGCAGCAATGCGGCAATTATTTTCAGAAACGGAATTGCCAGCAACGAAAGGGCAAAGAAGATCAAAATGACTCGCAGAGCGATGGCTCCGAACACTCCCCAGAAAATTCCCAGATTACGTTGCTTCTCTGGCAGCCGCCGGCAAGCGAGCGCAATAACAACCGCGTTGTCTCCACCTAGCACAATGTCAATGGCGATAATTTGCAATACCGCGACCCAGAATTGTGGATTTGCGATATCCATAAATAATTCCTGAGAAAATGGGGAGTTCGTGAAATGCCAGATAAGAACGTTTGGCGTCCGTCCGGGAACTGGCCGTGACTGGATCGCTACCGAATTATACCAGCGTCCACCCGGTCGCTTGCCTCAGCTCCGATAAATTGCAAAATCTGGGATCTGCGCGGCATCGTGTCCTGGTAACCCAGGTCGATCAATGCGCGGCAGAAGGGCTCTTCAAACAGAACGTAGCTCAGAAGCGATGAGCCATCGCGCCGCAGCGCTCCAATGGCGCGATAAAAAAGACGTATGGTACGGGGCAGAGTATGGGCGTGGTGTTCCGCAATCGTATTGATTTCCACGCTGGGAGAAATGACCATCGACTTCACTTGACGCAGCGGTATGCCGTTATCTTTCAGCTTTTCGTCCGGAATCATGCGGAGCGTATTGTTGATGCGTTGCAAGCGCTCCAGATCCAGGTCCAGGCTATCGAGAAAAATGCTGCCCATAATGTGGCCTCCGATTTGCGCCAATGTCGGATAACTGTCTACGGTAACGCGTTCAGGCTGCGCCTCGGCGGTCTTGCGCACACCTATCACCAGTACGCGTTCCGCGCCGAGATGCAGCGCTGGGCTGATGGGTGCAAGCTGACGCATGGAGCCATCACCAAAATATTCCCGATTGACTCTGATTGCCGGAAAAAGAACCGGGATCGCGGAAGACGCCATCAGGTGCTCGACGCCGATGTGCGCCGCAATACCGATACGGCGTTCTCGTTTCCAGGGGGCTATATTTTCCACACCCTGATAAAACGTAACCGACTGGCTAGAGGTATAGCCCCAGGCGGTAATGCCCAGGGCATGCAAAGCGCCCGCCTCGATACTTCGTTGAATGCCACGAAGCGGCAAACTCCGTTCCAGCAGTTGAGAGAGTGGCGAACTGTCCAGCATTGAGACTGGGGTGCGCTTTGCCAGTCCGCTGAACAGCAGGGAAGACAGCAAGCGTGCAACGTTTCCAAAAACCCCGATGGGATCGGAGCGATAAGCCTGGCTGACATGAGCGTTCTCCCATACTGCCGATAACAGGCGCACGCCTTCATGAAAATTTCGCGCAGAAAGGGCAAGGCTGGCGGCATTTACCGCGCCAGCGGAGGTGCCGCAAATTACAGGAAAGGGATTGCGCGTTTTTTCCGGTAACATGGCGGCGATGGCTTGCAATACCCCAACCTGATAGGCGGCGCGAGCGCCGCCTCCGGTCAAAATAAGGCCGACCTTAGGAGAAGATGGCAGGTGTATTAACTCATTCACCAGTGGCCAATTCCGCCCTTACCTTTTCCAGCGCATCCCGTAAGGTTTCCTCGGGAAGATCATTCAGACAGTTGGACAACATCTCTGCTGCTTCATACGTACCTTCCGGCAACGCGTCACTGTCCAGATTGGCGATAAATACCGCCGCCGCACCGGTAGTTTTGAGCAGACTCTGACGCTCGTTTACCAGCATTTCGATTTCGGCGCGCAGCATGGAAATTTCCTGTTCTTTTAACGTGTGGGGCATGGGCTCTTATCCTGTTAATCTAAATCCGGCAGTTGTGACGAACTCACCAAAAAGGTAAAGAGTAATCGATGCAAAAAGTCTTTGTGGATCATAAGGCTAAACTATAAAATAAGCGGTCAGCTGGCGGATTTTGGATCATGGCATAGGGGTGGAAAATAGGTGACAAATGAGCGATCAGCCGCCGGGTTCAAGATTAAGCCAGTGTAGTGCGTATGATAGGATACTGCAACAAATCAGAATCAACGCACTTCAATACAGATTGATGCCCGCATGGGCAATCGGAAGGCGCGGCCGGTTATTATCAACCTGAATTCGGCGAGGGTTGCCACCCAAAGGTGAGGGTCGCATATTACAAAACATTGCTATTAGTCATAGCGCTAACCCCATGAGGGGTCAACCGCCGGATTCAGGTTTAACCTAAATCCGCCCTGTAGCGGACTCACCCGAAAGGTGGGCCTCACATAACACAGGAAATCTTTATGAATCATAGAGCTAAACTCATGAATGAGCGGTCAACTACCGGATTTAGGTTCAAATGCGGTAGAGAAGAGGAAGTGAAGAGCGGTGGAATAGATGATTTGGGTCTGATTTCAGGTTACTTGCTTTTGGTCATATCCTCTGGCCTGACCCATGTTTCGTATTGATCCGCCGTAACATAGCCTGACGCAATTGCGGCTTCTTTTAGCGTGGTGCCCTCGCGGTGTGCCTTCTTGGCGATCTCCGCAGCCTTGTTGTAGCCGATGTGAGGAGCAAGCGCGGTCACCAGCATCAAGGAATTACGCATCAATTTGTCAATGTGTTCAATATTAGCGGTTATTCCACTCGCGCAATGATCGTTGAAACTCATTATTCCATCCGAAAGCAGGCGCACACTTTGCAGGAAATTGTGAATAATAAGCGGTTTCATGACATTCAGCTCAAAATTACCCATCGCTCCCCCCATGTTGATCGCTACATCATTGCCCATCACCTGGCAACAAAGCATGGTTACCGCCTCTGATTGAGTTGGGTTGACCTTGCCTGGCATAATGGAACTACCGGGTTCGTTTTCGGGAATTTTTAGTTCACCGATGCCGCAGCGGGGTCCCGACGCGAGCCAGCGGATGTCATTGGCGATTTTCATCAAGGACGCCGCCAGCGTTTTCAGTGCACCGTGCGCGTGAACCAGCGCGTCATTGGCGGCGAGTGCCTCAAACTTATTGAATGCGGTAATAAATGGCAGTTCCGTCAATCTTGCCAATTCCGCTGCCATGCGCACGGCGAATTCGGGATGGGTATTCAAGCCTGTACCCACAGCCGTGCCACCCATGGCCAGCTCATACAGGTGCGGAAGCGATGTATCCACATGGGCTAACCCGTGATCCAGCTGCGAAACATAACCTGAGAATTCTTGCCCCAGCGTCAGGGGCGTCGCATCCTGCAAGTGTGTGCGGCCAATTTTGACGATACTGGAAAATTCCTCGGCTTTGGCGGCAAGGGTTTGCCGTAGCGTGCCAATGGCGGGTTTCAGTTGATGGTGGATAGAGCGGGTTGCCGCCACGTGCATGGCTGACGGAAAAACATCATTGGATGACTGCCCCATGTTCACATCATCATTGGGATGAATTTTGCATTCAATGCCTCTTCCGCCACCGAGCAATTCGGAGGCGCGATTTGCCAGCACCTCATTCATATTCATATTAGTCTGCGTTCCTGAGCCTGTCTGCCACACTACCAGGGGGAATTCCATTTTGTGACAGCCTTCGATTACCTCATCGGCCGCCTGAATGATGGCATTGGCTTTATGCGCATCGAGCAGACCTAGATCCTGGTTCACGCTCGCCGCAGCCCGTTTTATCAGCGCTAGCGCGTGAATTAATGCGTCAGGCATAAGTTCGCCGGAAATTCTGAAATTCTGCAAGGAACGTTGTGTTTGCGCACCCCATAGCGCGCTGGTCGGCACCTGTACGGTGCCCATGGTGTCTTGTTCTTCGCGATAGCTCATGGAAATCTTTGGCTAAAGAAATAAAAGAGACGGCTCATATTCTGATATTGCGGTGCCAAAGCAATGCCCGTCTTATCGATTGGATTTAGGTTTTAATGCGTGAAGATAGGATGAGGCGTTTAATAGATCGCCTCAGCTACATGAGATTCTGGCTGACGACTCAGCTCGCGTCTTCCTGGACTCGCCGTTCCATATTGCGGGTATTTCTGCTGAGTCTAAGTGACAGGTATTTCCATCGATCAAAGCGTACAGGATCGACCGTCTTGATCAATTGTCATGACGGAATGACTCTTCACTTGGCTCCCCTGTCTCCTGATCGATCCAGCCGGATATGCCGATTTCGTCTTCCGCCTGTTCCAGGGTTTCCCCCGGTTCATAATCCGATTCAGCGTTATATTCCATATCCTGAATGGCTTCGAGCAAAGTGGGAAAGGGGCCGAAAACCTTTTCACTTTCGTTTTCATCATGCCAATAAAAACCATCGGGACGTTCGACAACACGTGTATTGTCGTAGTCGCGTGACGTTTGTGGAATTGTATGTGCCATGACCACCCTCACAAAACGATTTATCGGTTTAAATTAACGTTAATGTTAACCTTGTCCGCCAAATATTACCAGCGTAAATATCGACTGCGTAAACTTTACTTCGGATCAACTGCCGGATTCAGGATGATCTCTGTAATCGGAAAAGAAAAAACTCTGGGAGATACCGGCCTCAACTCAATATACGAAAAGCCGGCCTAGAGGCTGACGTGAGTGGGGGCGTCATGCAATAGAGATTAGAATTCCCCCGGCGCCTAAAGGAACCGGTCTCGATATAATAAAACCTGCGGAATAGCCTATTATCTGAAAGAAAATAGACTGGTCCGCAGTGGTAATCGTCAGGCTTAAGAGCGCGATCCCGAAAGCGGAAACGGCCAGCTGGAAGCAGGGCCTGCCGTTCCAGATGTATTCGCTGACTTCTCTGCTGTTTTCTTGGCAGGAGTTTTCTTCGCAGCCCCGGGTTTCTTGATCGAAGTCTTTGCTGCCGTAGATTCCTTGGCTCCGGTTTTTGTGGCGGGAGCGGTTTTCTTGGCGGGAGCATCTTTCTTTGCTGCCGGTTTTTTAGCTGAAGCGATAGTTTCTTTCCCCGCCGGTTTTTTTGCCGCTGTTGTTTTGGCTGGAGCTGCTTTTTTTGCCGCCACTTTTTTAGCTGGAGCCTCTTTTGTGGCTGGAGCCTTTGTAGCTGGAGCTTTTGTCGCCACCGTCGGTTTCTTGGCTGAAGTCGTGACTTTTTTATCGGCCTTCTTTTCGACTTTTTTATCGGCTTTCTTTTCGACCTTTTTCTCGACCTTTTTCTCGGCCTTCTTCTCAGTCTTTTTCTCAGCAGGTTTCTTGGTTGCTGCTTTGACGGATACCTCTTTTTTAGCGGATACTTCTTTTTCGGCTGCCGGCTTTTTCACAGATGCGGATTTTTTGTCGGCAGGTTTTTTTGCTGCGGGTTTCTTGGTAGTTGCCATTTCAACCTCCAGGTAAAAGTTACAGGGGATTACAACTCACTACGTTTACTACACCTACCGCTACATGCACAATTATGGGTCAGCGGATAAATTGAGCCGCATTCACCCAATCGGGCGGCAGTTCGTTTTATGCAGCATGGCTTTTTCGGCCATGTTTGCAAGATAATCCTTAAGCGTGCCGGAAATCAGGTTGATATCATTTTTTCATGACATTGATGCCGCCCAGATCATATAAATATACCATTGGCGAGATCTGTTTATCATAGACGGATAAAAGCGCAGCGGTTTTATTTTTTCGCTTTAATCCCAACTTAACGCACCACCGGTCTGATACTCGGTAACGCGGGTTTCAAAAAAGTTTTTCTCTTTTTTTAGATCAATCATTTCCGACATCCATGGAAAAGGATTACTGGCTCCCGGATAGAGTATGTCCAGACCGATCTGCTGGCAGCGGCGGTTTGCGATATAGCGCAAGTATTCCTTGAACATCGGCGCGTTCATTCCTAAAACACCGCGCGGCATGGTGTCCTCGGCATAACGGTATTCCAGTTCCACGGCTTTTTGCATCAGGGAGCTGATTTCAGCGCGGAATTCCTTGGTCCATAGATGCGCATTTTCCATTTTGATCTGATTAATGACATCTATACCAAAATTGCAGTGCATGGATTCATCCCGCAGGATGTATTGATATTGCTCCGCCGCCCCGGTCATTTTATTTTGTCTTCCCAACGCCAGGATCTGCGTAAAACCTACATAGAAGAACAATCCTTCCATGATGCAAGCGAATACGATCAAGCTTCTCAGCAGCTTCTGATCCGCTTCGGGCGTCCCGGTCCTGAATTCCGGATCGGTGAGCGTGTCAATGAAGGGAATCAGGAACTCGTCCTTTTCGCGGATTGACGTCACTTCATGATAAGCGTTGAAAATCTCTCCCTCGTTCAACCCCAGCGATTCCACGATGTATTGATAAGCATGCGTATGAATCGCCTCTTCGAATGCCTGGCGCAGCAGGTATTGACGGCATTCCGGATTGGTGATGTGGCGGTAGGTGCCGAGTACAATATTATTGGCGGCCAGCGAATCTGCGGTAACGAAGAAACCCAGGTTACGTTTAACCAGGCGGCGTTCATCCTCAGTCAGCCCATCGGGATCTTTCCAGAGGGCGATGTCGCGGCTCATATTGATTTCCTGCGGCATCCAGTGGTTAGCACAGGCGGCAAGATACTTCTCCCATGCCCACTTGTATTTGAACGGCACCAGCTGGTTGACATCCGCCTTGCAGTTGATGATCCGCTTGTCTTCCACCGACAAACGGCGATTGGTATTGTCGGCGGCATAACGTTCATCCTGATTGCCGTTTGCTGTCTCAGTATCCCTGATATCCGCCAAGCGATTGGAAGCGGAAGCGTGCAGGTTCAGCCTGGATGCGCCCGGCATCGGTGCATCGTTAAATACCCCATTTATCTGCAGCATTCCTGATTTCACCGTCTCGTCCTCAAATGTCAGCATACCTTTCTCCTTTTAGTTCTGATATCTTGCAAATTTATTGACATGACTCGCACTCGGGATTATCGATGGCGCAACTCATTGCGGTCATGTTTCCCTCCGCAGGAACTGCGTTCAAAGTGCCCGCATCAACCGTGGACTTCTCCGCCGAAGTTGCTCCCAGCGAGCGCAAATAATAGGTGGTTTTCAGACCGCGCAGCCAGGCCAGTTTATAGGTTTCATCCAGTTTTTTGCCTGAAACACCCGCTATATAAATGTTGAGTGACTGCGCCTGATCAATCCATTTCTGCCGCCGTGACGCCGCTTCGATCAACCACTGGGGATCGATCTCGAAGGCGGTAGCGTAAAGTCTGCGAATATCAGCCGGCACCCGGTCTATCTTGCTTAAGGCGCCATCAAAATACTTGAGATCGGAAATCATGACTTCATCCCAGAGTCCGAGTTTCTTCAAGTCGTTTACCAGGTGTTCGCCAGCCATGGTGAACTCTCCCGACAAATTGGATTTGACGTAAAGATTCTGGAAAGTCGGTTCGATGCTAGCGGATACGCCGATGATATTGGAAATGGTGGCGGTCGGTGCAATCGCAAGACAATTGGAATTACGCATGCCATGTTTTTTTATGCGTTCACGCAATGCATCCCATTCCAGTGTAGCCGACATGTCTACGTCGACATAGCCTCCTCGCTCCTCACGCAACAGATCGAGCGTGTCCTGAGGCAGTATGCCGCGATCCCACAGACTTCCGCGATAAGAGGCATAGCGGCCGCGTTCCTCGGCCAATTCTGTGGAGGCCCAATAGGCATGATAGGCGACTGCTTCCATGGCATGGTCGGCAAACTCAACTGCTTCCTGCGAGGCATAGGGGACACGCAGCCTGTGCAGGCAATCCTGAAAACCCATAATACCCAGCCCCACCGGACGGTGCCTGAGGTTTGAATTGCGTGCCTTGGCGACAGCATAGAAATTGATGTCGATTACGTTGTCCAGCATGCGCATGGCGGTGCTGACAGTGCGCTTGAGCTTGCCGGCGTCAAGCTCCCCTTCATTGATGTGGGCCGCCAGGTTGATCGAACCCAGATTGCATACCGCGATTTCATGATCATTGGTATTCAGCGTTATCTCCGTACAGAGATTGGAACTATGCACTATACCGGCGTGATTTTGCGGTGAGCGGATATTGCATGGGTCCTTGAAAGTGATCCACGGATGTCCGGTTTCAAACAACATGCTGAGCATTTTGCGCCACAATTGTTGCGCGGGAATTTTCTTATGCAGACTTAGTTCGCCGCGCGCAACCTTCTCCTCGTAGGAGAGGTAGGCCTGCTCAAATTGCTTGCCAAACTTTTCATGCAAGTCAGGCACGTCGGAGGGTGAAAAAAGCGTCCATTCGCCTCCTTCCATCACCCGCTTCATAAAGAGATCCGGAACCCAGGTGGCGGTATTCATGTCATGGGTACGACGGCGGTCATCGCCGGTGTTCTTCCGCAGTTCCAGAAATTCCTCAATATCCAGATGCCATGATTCCAGATAAGAGCAAACCGCGCCTTTACGTTTGCCGCCCTGATTCACCGCCACCGCGGTATCGGACACCACTTTGAGAAACGGTACCACGCCTTGTGATTTGCCATTGGTACCCTTGATGCGCGACCCCATCGCTCGTACTGGCGTCCAATCATTACCGAGTCCCCCGGCATACTTGGCAAGCAAGGCGTTTTCCTTGATTGCCTCGTAAATGCCATCGAGATTATCCGCCACAGTGGTGAGATAACATGAGGATAGCTGCGAGCGGCGGGTGCCTGAATTAAACAGGGTTGGGGTAGAACTCATGAAATCGAAATTTGACAGTACGTGGTAGAACTCTATGGCGCGTGTCTCGCGGTCAACTTCGTTCAGCGCAAGCCCCATTGCCACACGCATGAAGAATGCCTGCGGCAACTCGATACGCCGGTCCTGTACATGCAGAAAATAACGGTCATACAAGGTCTGTAAACCGAGATAACCAAATTTGAGGTCGCGGCCGGCATCCAGTGTTTTAGCCAAACGCGGCAGATCAAACTGTGCCAGACGTTCATCCAGCAACTCAGCCTCGATACCCTGCTTAATGAAATCAGGAAAGTAATCCGCGTAGCGATCCACCATGTCCTGCTGTATGACTTCTTCGCCCAGCACCTCGAAACGAATGGTATGCAACAACAGGCGCGCAGTGACGTAGCTGTAGGCAGGTTCCTTCTCAATTAAGGCGCGTGCCGACAGGACGAGGGACTTTCTTACCTCTTCCACGGGCACACCGTCGTACAGGTCTTTCAGTGTGGCCTTAAGTATCAGCGTGGCGCTCACCACCTCGCCCAAATTTGCGCAGGAAGATTCGATCAGCGTCAGCAACTGCGCCGTGTCAAGCGGAATTTTGTGTCCATTTTCCACTACATTCAGAATACTGGCCGGCAAATCCACCACCGCCATTTCCTTCTGTTTTGCCCGCTTGCGCGCACGATCCTCGCGATAAAGTACGTAAGAGCGCGCCACATCGTGCTCACCGGAGCGCATCAACGCCAGCTCTACCTGATCCTGGATATCCTCGATATGAAAAGTACCGCCCGCAGGCTGGCGGCGAATCAACGCATTGACCACATCATCGGTCAATCGCGCCACCACTTCGCGGACTCTGGCGGAAGCCACACCTTGGCCGCCGTTGACGGCGATGAATGCTTTCGTCATCGCAATGGAAATTTTGTTCGGCTCGAATGCCACAACAGAGCCATTGCGGCGAATGATCTTGTATTGGGAATAGCGAGAATCCGGCATGGAAGGGGCTGAAGAAAAGTCGTACCCGGGTACTGCCGGGTGGGTTGTATTATCTGTTACAAGCTGCATATCGGATCTCCTCATCGGTACGGAAAATGAATGCTTTCCCATTGACTGAAGTGGGATGCGTGGCGTTACCAAACCACTACATCTAGTATTCCTCGTCAGCACAGTTTACTATTACTAGTGCATCGCGCCATAGTGCAATATTTTTCGAGGTGTGTCAAAGGAAAATATTGAATGGAGTTACCCGTGGCGTTCTAGCTATGCTTGGCTACGATAAGCGACTTCTGATCTGTCAGGCTGGATCATTCCGGCTTGGACGGTTGCCGCGCCTGCTTTGCCATTTCAAGGGCATCACGAATCTGTTCCGGTTTTTGGGCGCGCAGTCCTTCCGCCAAAGCGCGCGAGGCATCCCTGCGGCGCTCGGCATAGTGACGCAGTATTTCCACCGTCGCGGCGGAAGGCAGAGCAGGATTGGGAGGAAGGTGGGAAAGTTGCTCAAAACTTTCTTCGTAACGATCTCCAACCGCTGTGTCGATGCGCCCCGCAAGTTCATCGAACGAGATGCCGCCACGCTTGCCCTCGTCGAGTATGCCTTGCCACGCCTGGCTGATCGCCACATCGTCACGCAAAAATTCCCCAATCTCCTTGCGTGCCAACACCTCTTCGCTCCATCGGTAGGTCCGTACGGGAATCTGACTGATCAGGATGACGAGAGCCAATGCAAAAGCGCTTGCCGCGAGCAGGCGGTTGCGATGGGATACCCGCTTTATTCCATTCACCGGCCGCGCAAGTATGACTCCCCCCAGCATTCCGGTTAAAAAGCCTCCTATGTGCGCGGCGTTGTCGATACCGGTAATTAGAAAACCGAGAATAAGGGTGGCTGCAGTGAAACCGGAGGCTCCCCAGAAAAACCAGCGGAATTCCTGTGGATGAAGATTGTGCCGCTCACGCCAGAGAAATATCAGCAGGGCACCATATATGCCAAAAATGGCACCCGATGCGCCGCCGGACACGGCTAATCCTCGATGTGCGACAAGCGATAGCAGATTACCGGCCAGTCCGCTAACGAAATAGATACCGGCAAAACGAGCGTGTCCATACATGCGCTCAACCAGTTGACCTCCATCCCAGAGAGCCCAGAGATTCAGCGTCAGATGGACAGCGCCGAAATGGAGGAACATGGCGCTACCGAGCCGCCACCATTCTCCATCCTGCGTAGCCGGGCCAAAATTTGCTCCCCAGGCCAGCTGCACGCTGTTGGACGAATGCCACAGGCCCGCGCCGCCGGCGAGCATCGCGACGAAAACCAGTAGATTGATACCCACCAGCAGTTTCGTTACGGGCACCCGTGGCGTTTGCTGGTAAAGAAGATCATGGAGAGGCAGCATGGAATCGTGGATTCATTTTTCTGGAGCCGCTATTATGCATGAGGATGAAATTCGCTTATCCGAACTCGATAAAGTATAAATACCCCTCAATTCTCGATTTGCAACCATCGACTCCGCGGACGATTCTCCAATCCGGTATAGCGTGCCGAAACAGGACTGCCCGAAAATGATTAGATGTCCCCGTGCCATATTGCTTGCCGGTTACCCATGATAAGACTTTTATCACAACTCGCCGTCGCTCTGCTGGTCACGCTGCTGTTCAGGCCCTTGTCTGTCGATGCGCAGGCAAACATCCAGTTGCAGCGCACGGGACTGACGCCGGATGATCTTGCGGTCATTATCAACGACGACGATCCGTTATCACGGCAGATCGGAGATTACTACCGGAAGGCGCGCCATATCCCGGCGGCCAACATGATCCATGTGCGTTTTCAGTCCGGCCATCACGCGTTTTCGAAGGAGGAGTTTCAGCAACTGAAAGCGAAGATCGACCGGGTAACGCCTGCTCATGTTCAAGCCTACGCCGTGGCCTGGGCAGAGCCCTACCGGGTGGATTGCATGTCTCTGACTTCCGCACTGGCTTTTGGTTTCGACGCGGGCTACTGTTCGTCCGGATGTGGCCCGACTACCCCCAGCCCGTATTTCAACTCAGCTAGTCTCAGCCCCGCCAGCGATCATAAATTACGACCCGCAATGATGCTGGCAGGGACCCGTTTCGAAGAGGTTAAAGCGCTGATCGACCGGGGTGTCGCCGCTGACCACAGCTTCCCGGAGGGAAGTGCTTACCTGGTCATTACGTCCGATAAAGCGCGTAGCGTGCGAGCAGGTTATTTCGAACAGACCGCAAAAGAACTGGCTGGGGTTTTCCCCATCGAAATCCTCGAGACCGACGCAATTACCAACCGTCACGATATTCTATTTTATTTCACAGGACTGGCGCATGTGCCGCAACTCCATACGCTGGGTTTCCTGCCGGGTGCGTTGGCTGATCATTTGACATCAGCTGGCGGCCAGCTTACCGATTCAAGCCAGATGAGCAGCTTGCGCTGGTTGGAAGCGGGTGCCACGGCAAGCTATGGTACCGTAGTGGAGCCCTGTAATCATAGGCAGAAATTTCCTTTGCCAGGTATTGCCATGTTTCACTACGCGCTTGGCGCAAGTGCCATTGAAGCCTACTGGAAGAGCGTAGCGTGGCCGGGAGAAGGTGTATTTGTGGGCGAGCCGCTGGCCCGGCCATTTGCACCCAATCTGCGGGAAGTTCGCGCCGGGCAATTCGAATTGCGTATTTTCTCGCCACGCGAACGGCTGCTGAGGATCGAACGATCTCATTCAGCCGCCGGGCCGTTCAAACCCATTGCGCAGCATCCGTCATTGCACCGCGGTGCGAATCTGGTACGCTTTAATTTTGCTGAAAAAGGAGGCTATCTTAGAGTGCGATGGTGATGACACCATTTTTTTACCGATGAGTCCTGCTACATTGCCGCGTAAATCAAACTGGCGAGCGTAATCTGCCTCAACATCGTTATAATAACGATTGCAAATAACCCGTCATTATGACAAAGCCATGAATCCGCCAGCGCAGCCCAACTTCAAATCTCATTTCACCGAACTTCTGCGTCCAATTCTAAGTGAGATCGCCCCGCTAGATTTAGATGTGGATATCGAGTTCGCACGCCCCAAGCAGGCTAATCATGGCGATTACTCCTGCAATCTCGCGATGCAACTGGCCAAGCCGTTGCGTCGGAACCCCCGCGATATCGCCGGTCTGCTCATGAATGCGCTATCCACCTCGCCTTATCTGGAGAAAGTCGAGATCGCGGGTGCCGGGTTCATCAATCTGTTTCTCAAGACGTTCGTCAAACAGTGGTTTCCGCGCTATGTACTGGAAGGTGGCGGAAAGTTTGGTCATGGCAACATTGGTGCGGGTATAAAACTTCAGGTGGAATTCGTTTCGGCCAACCCTACCGGGCCGCTGCATGTGGGTCACGGGCGTGGTGCCGCATTTGGCGCAAGTCTGGCGAATGTGCTGGCGGCCGCCGGATTTTCCGTCTCGCGCGAATACTATGTTAACGATGCGGGGCGGCAAATGGATATTCTGGCGCTTTCCACCTGGCTGCGTTATCTGGAATTGCATGGGGCCGTGTTGCACTTTCCCGGTAGCGCCTATCAGGGTGAGTACGTACGCGATATGGCGCGGCTGATTCATAAGGCACATGGGGAGCGCTATCTGCATCAACCTGATTTGCTGTTTGAGGGCGTCTCCCCCGGAGCGGATGCGGATACCGAGGCCCAGCTCGACCGGTTAATCGCCACGGCCAAAAAATTGCTGGGACAGGATTATGCATACATCCATAATTTTGTTCTTACCGAGCAACTGGGCGATTGCCGCAATGACTTGATGGAATTCGGAGTTGTTTTCGATACCTGGTTTTCCGAGCAATCGTTATTTGACAGCGGCGCAGTAGCGCAAGTGGTGCAATTGCTCGAACAACAGGATTACCTGTATCAGCAGGATGGTGCCAAGTGGTTCCGTTCAACGCATTTCGGCGACGAAAAAGATCGGGTTGTGCAACGAGAAAATGGACAGTTCACCTATTTTGCATCCGACATCGCCTATCATCTCAATAAATTCGAGCGCGGCTTCGAGCGTGTGATCGATGTGTGGGGAGCCGATCATCATGGTTATATCCCTCGGGTGAAAAGTGCCCTGCAGGCATTGACGCTCGACCCGGAAAAACTCGAAATCGCTCTGGTGCAATTCGCGATACTTTACCGTGATGGCCAAAAAGCCTCCATGTCTACTCGTTCGGGAGAATTCGTGACGTTGCGGGAATTACGCCAGGAAGTGGGTAATGATGCGGCAAGATTTTTTTACGTCCTGCGCAAAAGCGACCAGCATCTGGATTTTGATCTGGATCTGGCCAAATCGCAAAGCAATGATAACCCGGTATATTACATCCAGTATGCCCATGCGAGAGTTTGCAGCGTGCTAGAACAATGGGGCGAAGCTTGTGAGACGCTTGTTACCGCGGATATGGCTCCGCTTACGAGCCCGGCGGAATTATCTCTGCTGCAAAAACTGATTGATTATCCCGAAATGGTGGAAGCGGCGGCGAGGGAACTCTCTCCTCATCTGATCGCCTTTTATTTACGGGAACTGGCGGGGGAATTTCACAGTTATTATAATGCTACCCGATTTCTTGTGCCGGAAGTTCCGTTGCGGCTCTCCCGGTTGGGACTGATTGCCGCGGTAAGGCAGGTGCTGATGAATGGGCTGGAGCTGCTGGGCGTGAGCGCTCCCGAGAAAATGTAGAAAAGCATATTCATCCGGTGGTGAGTGGCGAACTCATCCGAAAAGTAAAGGTCAAGTCATGCAAAAAGTCATTATGCGCCATGGCGCTCAGCAAAAAAATGAGCAGCTCATGAGCGGTCAACTGCCGGATTTAGGATAATATTTCTCATGAGTCGAGATTACAAAACCCGTCCTAATTCTCCAGCCTCCGGCATAATGGGGAATCCTCTTTTGCTGGGTTTGTTTATCGGCTATGCGCTGGGTCTACTCAGTGCCATTGGCATGTGGATGGTTATTAACAATGCGCCAAGTCCATTCATCTCCCAGGACAAGCTCGCCGATGGCGAGAAAAGCGCCGCAGGTCAAATTGGCCAAATACAAAAGAGTGCAGCATCCGGTATTGAAGACAAATCGGCGAAAACGCCTGATGGCAAGCCTCGCTTTGAGTTTTACAAAATGCTGCCTGGTGCCGAGGAGTCTGTAACAGAACAGCAGTTCAAACAGGCGGCACAGCAGCCGTCGTCCGGAGATAAGTATTTTCTGCAAGCAGGATCTTTCCAGAATAGCGACGATGCCGATAATCTGAAAGCGAAACTGGCGATGCTCGGCGTAGAAGCGTCTGTGCAATCCGCCGACTTGTCGGAAAAGGGGATTTGGCACAGGGTACGTGTCGGGCCTTTTACCTCAATGGCCGACATCAATCAGGTTCGTGCTTCCTTGCAACAAAATGGCGTTCAGAGCAGTCTCATGAAAGTGCATGAAGGCGCGCAGTAAGGGGCGGCTTATTTTGCAAGCGCCGCAAACAAGGTACTCTGTTTATCTCAAGGAGAAAAAATGAATTCAATGCGTTTATTTGCGGCGGTTCTTCTGCTTATCGGCATGGGTATCACAGGTATCTCCAGCGTTCGGGCCGAACTCGTGGAAGGCCGTGATTACACGGTTCTGACTCAACCCCAGCCAACGGACAGCGGGAAAAATATCGAGGTTCTTGAATTCTTCTGGTACGGCTGCCCGCACTGCTACGCTTTGCATCCACACATCAGCGCCTGGCTCAAGAGAATACCGAAAGATGTAAGCTTTCGTTACGTTCCCGCTATCTTTCGCATCAACTGGACTCCTGGCGCAAAAACTTTTTACGCCCTGGAAGCGCTTGGAGCACGAGACAGGTTGCACGATAAAGTCTACGACGCGATTCATATCGGCAAGATTGACCTGACTAAAGATGAGGTATTGTTTGATTGGGTAGCCAAACAGGGAATAGACCGGCAGAAATTTATCGACGCCTACAATTCTTTTTCGGTGCAGAACCAGCAGGTGCCCCAGTCCGTACGTATGTCGAAGGAGTACCAGCTCACCGGTGTCCCCGCTCTGGTGGTGGACGGCAAGTACCTGACCAGCGGAAGGATGGGTGGCACACCGGAGGATGTCATTAAGATACTGGATGAGTTGATTGAGAAAGTACGCAAGGAGAAGACAAAAAAATAACGTGATATCTCCCCGGCCCGCTTGTTTCACGCAAACCCGGCAAACTTAATGCCGTTAAAAGTGATAATTAGCGGCGCGTCCAGCGGCTTGGGCCGGGCACTGGCGCAACACTATGCAGGCTTGGGTGCAACGGTTGGTTTGATCGCAAGGCGCCAAGACCTGCTGGAAACCCTTTCCGCGGAGCTATCCGGCGCGTCGACCTATGTCGCGGATGTGCGCGATGCGCTTTCAATCCAGGCGGTGGCGCAAGATTTCATGCAGCGCTATGGCTGTCCCGATATCGTCATCGCTAATGCCGGCATCAGTCGCGGCACCCTCACGGAGTACGCCGAAGATAGCAAAGTTTTCGAGAACATCCTCACCACCAATGTCACGGGGATGGTCAATCTTTTTCAGCCGTTTATTGTTGCAATGCGGACATCGGGCCGAGGCAGTCTGGTCGGTATCGCCAGTGTTGCCGGCTATCGAGGTCTTCCCGGCGGTGGCGCCTACTCGGCATCCAAAGCCGCCGCCATCAGCTATCTGGAAAGCCTGCGCGTGGAAATGCACGGCAAGGGTGTGTCCGTCATTACCATTTGTCCCGGCTATGTCGTCACACCGATGACAGCGAATAACCCCTATCGCATGCCATTCATCCTGACGGCGGAAGACGCTGCCGGAAAAATCGCTCGTGTTATCGGGAATAAAACATTGTTCGCCGTGATTCCCTGGCAAATGGCAATCGTCGCACGGGTTTTAAAGTTACTTCCTGATTTTCTCTATGATTGGCTGTTCGCCAAGGCACCACGCAAACCGCGATAAGAATAATTATCACCTTGTCATTTCTTTCAAGTCTGGCAGGCTGCTGCGCGCGACGATAATCAGGCAGGGCAATGGTATTGCGCTTCGCTTATTGACGCGCTACGCGCTGAACTTAAGCCAGTCGTGCCTTGATTTCGTTGATGCGCGCTTCGCTCACCTTCGTATTGATTGCAGCCGGTAAGCGGGTAGAGTCAGCAACGGACCCGGCTAATTCCGCGGCGATTGCACCTGCATCCACACTTCTGGCTGCATAGAACGCTTCGCGCAACCGTTCAGCCTGAGGGTAAGGCCTTTCGGCATAACCGGGCCGGCCGTGAAAGTCGCACGAACAGGCTTGCAGAAATTCTTCGAAGCGTTCCGGCTTGCGATAGGCGTCCACGCCTTGCAGCATGTTCGCAATGGTTGCGGGACGCAGTTCCGCCGCGCGGTGGACGTCACCATGGTAGCGTGCGACAAGCAATGCCAGATCACGCGCATCATTGGGAGTCCGGATGCGTTCGCTTAAGTCCCTCACCAGCTTCACGCTGCGGGCTTCGTGGCCGATATGGCGCGGCCATTCCTCGGGCGGCGTGGTGCCTTTGCCGAGATCGTGGGTCAGCGAAGCAAAGCGTACCGGCAGGGAATAGTCCTTTGACGCGGCGTGATCGATAACCATCATTACATGCACCCCGGTATCAATTTCGGGATGATGTTGCGCCGGCTGGGGTACGCCGAACAACGCATCCACCTCGGGCATGATGCGGGTTAGCGCACTACATGCGCGGAGCGCATAAAACATGCGCGAAGGCTTGTGTTCCATCAACCCGCGAGCAAACTCCTGCCACACGCGTTCCGGCACCAGCGCATCCACCTCACCGTTGTGCACCATCTCGTTCATCAGGGCAAGGGTCTCCGGCGCAATATGAAAGCCGAAGCGCGCGGCAAAGCGCGCTGTTCGCAGTACTCGCACCGGATCTTCGGTGAATGCCGGACTGATATGGCGCAGCACCCCGGCTTCGAGATCGGCCACGCCGTCAAATGGGTCAATGATATTGCCATCCTGATCCTCGGCGATGGCGTTGATGGTGAGGTCACGCCGTGCCAGATCCTCCCGCAACGTGACTTCGGGGGAGGCGTAAACTTCAAAGCCCTTGTAACCGCGCGACACCTTACGCTCGGTACGGGCGAGCGCGTATTGCTCCTGGCTTTGGGGATGAAGAAAAACGGGGAAGTCCTTTCCTACCGGGCGATAGCCAAGCCGTACCATCTCGTCCGGCGAAGATCCCACAACGACGTAATCGTGGTCGGTCACCGGCAGGCCCAGAATCTCGTCGCGTACAGAGCCGCCAACCAGGTAGATTTTCATGAGTGTCGGAGAACGATTTTTTTATCGTCCCGCCCGATGGCGGAAGCGATCGTACCGCTCACGCGGCATATGGTTTGCCAGGTACAGCGGTGCCGCCTCTTCCAGTGCGGTGGGCCGGATACCCCAGACTTCCGCGAGATTACTATGATCAGGACCGCATACGCTATCCGTTTTCATCGAATAATAATTGTCGCGGGTCATGAGCTTGCCGGGCAGAAACTCCATCATCAGTGCCTGCAGATAGGAGAGACTGTCACTAAGGCCGATAATGGCCGGGTTATGTCCCGTTATATGCGCTGCATACGCTACCAATTGCCGCAGGGTGTAGCATTGGGGACCACACAGATCGTAACTCTGACCAATGGTGTCGGGATTCTCCAGGCTTGCCGCGAAGGCCTGTGCCACGTTCTCGACAAACACCGGCTGGAATTTTGCGTCGGGCGATGCCAGCGGCAATACCGGCAGCCACCGTGCCAGCCTAGCAAATAGATTGAGAGAAGAATCCCCGGGTCCGAAGATGACCGATGGCCTGAAAGCAGTGGCCGTCAAGCTGGACGTCATCACGATCCGTTCGCCTTCCCCCTTGGAGCGCAGATATTCGCTGGGGCGATCAATGCCCGCGTTGAGCGCGCTCATATGCAATAACCGCGTTATTCCATTACGCGTACATGCAGCCACGATTTTTCGCGGCAGTTCCACGTGCACGGCTCTAAAGTCACCATGCAGAATGCCGGCCAGATTGATCACCGCATCCATGCCCACCAGCAGGCGATCAAGCGCGGCGGCATCGTGCACGTCGGCTTCCACGACATCCGCTGTCGGCAGCACCAGCAGTTCTTTGGCGCGTTCGCGGTGGCGAGTGGGGATACGTACGTTGATTTCCCGTGTTGTCAGCAGGTTTGCGATATGCTTGCCGACAAATCCGCTGCCGCCAACAATGCATACGTTATTGATTTTCATCTGGCTTGTTTTCTTCCTCTTCAGAAACATTTACGCCGTTCGATTTTGGCGGGATGATGCCAAGACGTTGCGTCAGAGTCCTCATCTGATGACCGAAGGTGCTGGCATAGTACATGGAGTTGCTCATCACCTTTTTTACGTAGTCGCGGGTTTCATTGAAAGGAATGGTTTCGGCATAGATGGCGCCTTCCAGCGGTTTTTCATCACGCCATTGCCGCGCCCGTCCCGGACCGGCATTGTAAGCCGCGGAAGCCATCAGCGACTGGTTGTCGAACAAGGTCAGAACATGCTTGAGATAGTACGTACCCAACATCAGATTGGTATTGATATCGGTGACAAGGGTTTTATGATATTTCTGCATCCCCATTTTTTTTGCTACCCATTTTGCGGTACCCGGCATCAACTGCATCAGGCCCATTGCCCCGGCGCTGGATCTGGCATCGCTAACAAAGCGGCTTTCCTGGCGGATAAGACCGTACACCCAGGCTTCGTCAAGCTCCTGCTGCTTCAAGGCGTCGCGCATCGCCTCGCGATGAGGGGCGGGGAAGCGCAGGCTGAAATCATGCTGTAGCCGGGTTCTATCAGCGGTATGAATGGCGCGATCATAGAGTCCGTTACGTCGCGCGACTTCAGCCGCGGCAAGTAGCTGCCGGTCGTCGAGATCGCGTATCGCCCAAGCCCATTCACGGATGGCCTCGATACGCAGATTCATGCGATACAAAGCGAGCGCCCGCTGAATTCCTGGCGACCGCTCGATAACGGCAATTTCCTCCCTTGTGGCTTTATAAGGTTCGGTAAGCGCACTCATCACGACCCCTAAATCTTCTTCGGCCAGTTGACCATAAAAATTATGCTCGGCACTTAATGGAGCAAGGATGGCATTGGCTTCTACTGTCTTGCCCTGGGCTTTCAGGGCCCGCGCTTTCCAGTAACGCCATACCCCTGTCTCTTTTTCTGTGTCCGACATGGCCTCGATGGTCTCCAATACCAACCCCCAGTCCCCAACGCGCAGCGCCGCGCGGGTTTTCCAGCCAAGCTGTGCATCCGATAGCGGAACCGGTGTGCTGCTGGTACTGGCAGCTTCCCTGAACCAGTCCAGTGCACGCGGGTTAAGTCTGCGCGCAGCCTGATCCGCCAATCGCACCATGAAGTACGATCGGTCCTTCTCGTTGAATTGTCCGCGTATCCGGGTCCAATACACATAAGCCTGGTCAGGGCCGCTGCGAAGCAGGCGCAGCATCGCGAAAAGGGCAATTTCCCGGTCGGCGCGAGTCTTGATCTCGTTCCGATGCTTTTCCAGATAGCGGAGGGGATTGTCCGTGGCGGCGGTCAACTTGCGTTCATTGAGTGCCTGATTACCTGGCAGGTACTGGTTGATGCGTTTCGCCACGCTCACGTTGCCTGTTTCCAGCGCCAGGCGGAGGCGTGTCCACACATCGTCCGATGTCAGTGTTCCCGCGCTAAGAAGTATCTCGAATACCGGTGTACAGCTTGCCGGCAGGTCGCGTCCGTTGAACCATAGCGGGCGCGCCGCGTTAAACGCATTGTCATCGTTTGCGCCAAGGCGCTGCTGCAGGGAATAGCAGGTGAGTTCGGTATCTCCATTAATCCCCCCGGGATACGCCTCCACGAATAGCTCCCATTGCTGAGTCTTGCCTAAAGCTTTCAGCCATTCACCCTGCAGGCGATCACTTAGTGGGCTGTCCTGATAGCGGGTAAGAAACTTTTTAATGGTATCCGCACTCATATTGATATTTTCCAACTGGGGACGGAGCTGGTAGTAAGCGGCGTATGGTTCCAGCACATGTCCTTGAAACCGCTGGGCGTACAAGGCTACGCGGGCGGAGTCTCCCACCTGAAATGCCTGCCTCATGGCGATGAAATCATCGTCCGGGCTGGCCGCGAGGGTACCTGCATAGAGCGCAAAGAATAATCCCGCTGCGCTCGCTGTTCTCGCAAAAAACTTTTTCATAACCTGCTATATATAATAAATATCCGGAATGAAAAATCGAACGGAAAGCGGCTGGAATTTTGGCCGCTGACCATCCTTTAACTTTGACACTTTAAAGAATAGCACATCATGCCGTATATCAGTCTGAACCCCGCGACCAATAAAACCTTGAAAACTTATACCAGCTGGGATAGCCATCATCTCGCGTCAATTCTGGAGCAGGCGTACAACGCTCAGCAACGCTCATTGCACACCACATTTGCTGAACGGGCGGAGCATATGAACCGCGCCGCCATGCTGCTACATGAGCGGGTCAACGAATATGCCGGGCTGATGGCGGTCGAAATGGGGAAGCCGCTGCGTGAGGGTCGCGCGGAAGTGGAAAAATGTGCGCTTGCCTGTGATTATTATGCAGTGCATGCCGAACATTTCATGCAAGCCGAGATGGTCCGGACGGATGCGGGCAAGAGTTATGTTTCTTATGATCCAATCGGTGTCGTCCTGGGCGTGATGCCCTGGAACTTCCCGTTCTTTCAGGTCATCCGCTTTGCGGCGCCCGCGCTGATGGCGGGTAACGCCTGTGTCCTGAAACACGCCTCCAACGTACCGCAATGCGCATTGGCGCTGGAGCAATTGTTTCTTGACGCGGGATTTTCTCCCCACCTCTTTGCCGCGCTCATGATCGAGTCCGCCGATGTGGCTGAAGTCGTCGCCAGCCACCACGTTCATGCGGTGACACTCACCGGTTCGGAGGCTGCCGGGCGTGCAGTTGCCTCGCATGCGGGCCAGCATTTGAAGAAATGTGTATTGGAGCTGGGCGGATCGGACGCGTTCATTATATTGAAGGATGCGGATCTGGAACAGGCCGCCAGTATTGCGGTCAGATCGCGCTTTCAGAACTGCGGTCAATCGTGCATTGCAGCCAAGCGCATTATTCCCGTTGCGGATATCGCTGACGAGTTTTTATCGCTGTTCATCAAGAAAACGGAAGACTTGAGAATGGGCGATCCACTGGACGAAGCAACCCAAATAGGTCCAATGGCGCGGCTTGATTTGCGGCAGGCGCTGCATGAGCAGGTAACTGACTCGATCGCGCAAGGTGCACATGCGGTTCTCGGATGCGTGCCGATATCGGGAGAGGGGGCATTCTACCCGCCATCGATACTGGAGGGAGTAACGGCAAAAACTCGGGCGTATCACGAAGAATTGTTTGGGCCGGTGGCTGCGGTGATACGCGCCGCTGATGAAGAAGAGGCCGTTCACATTGCCAACGATACCCGTTTCGGTCTTGGTTCCAGCGTCTGGAGCCGTGATACCGAATATGCGGAGAAAATCGCGCGGCAAATTCAGGCCGGTTGCACCTTTATCAATGGCATGGTTCGATCCGATCCGCGCCTACCCTTTGGTGGAACGAAGGCTTCCGGTTTTGGCAGGGAACTGTCGTACCATGGCATTCGAGAGTTTGCTAATATTAAAACGGTCTGGATACGGTAAAGCTTCCGTGAAGTCACGCATCCCCCAGTGTGGATGGCACAGCGGCTTTTCACCGATCGGCCGATCGAAGGATTCTGTCAGAATCTACTCCATGGAGTTTTCTTAGACCACTCCCTGACCGATCATTGCGTCGGCCACTTTGACGAAGCCAGCCACATTGGCGCCATCCACATAACTGATACTTCCATCTTTGCGCTGACCATATTTCAGACAGGATCGGTGAATGGCCTGCATGATTTCGAGCAATCGGGCATCCACCTCTTCGCGCGGCCAGGAAAGACGCATCGCATTCTGGCTCATTTCCAGGCCGGAGGTCGCCACTCCGCCCGCATTACTGGCCTTACCGGGGGCGAATAGCACCTTGTTGTGCTCAAAGTGTTTCACAGCCTCCGCCGTGGAGGGCATATTGGCGCCCTCGGCGACGCAGATTACGCCATTCTTGATCAGAGCCGCAGCATCTTCCTCATTCAGTTCATTCTGCGTGGCGCATGGCAAAGCGACGTCCACCGGCACATGCCACGGGCGCACGCCAGGAATAAATTTGGCTTTCGCGCATTCGGCGTAACTGCTGATTCGATCATAGCGAAGATTTTTGCATGCCATCAGCTCACTTAGCTTTTCAGGGGTGAAACCTTCTTCATCAACCACGGTGCCGCTGGAGTCGGATACAGTAATTACTTTGGCGCCGAGCGCCATTGCTTTCTCCACGGCATATTGTGCGACGTTCCCCGAGCCCGAGACGGAAACCCGTAAACCGTCAAGCGAGCGGCCAGATTGCTTGAGCATTTCTTCAGCAAAATATACGGTGCCGTAACCGGTGGCTTCCGGGCGTATCAGAGATCCGCCGAAACTTAGACCCTTGCCCGTAAAAACACAGTCGGCGCGATTGGACAGCTTTTTCATCATGCCTGCCATGAAGCCAACCTCCCGCCCGCCAACCCCTATATCGCCGGCCGGCACATCCGTGTCGGAGCCGATATGACGAAACAATTCGGTCATATAAGCCTGACAGAAACGCATGATCTCGCCCGGGCTTCGACCTTTGGGGTCAAAATTGGAACCCCCCTTGCCGCCACCCATCGGCAGCGTGGTCAGCGCGTTCTTGAAAGTCTGTTCGAACGCCAGAAATTTGAGGATGGAGAGATTTACCGAGGGATGAAAGCGCGTGCCTCCCTTGTAAGGGCCAATGGAGGAACTGTGCTGTATTCGGTAACCGCGGTTGACATTCACCTCTCCGTGATCATTTACCCAGGCAACCCGGAAAATGATTATTCGCTCCGGCTCGATTAGGCGATCCAGAAGACCGTGTTCGGCATAACGAGGGTGCTCGGTGATAAAGGGCCAGAGGCTCTCCATGACCTCGGCAACCGCTTGCAGATATTCGGGTTGACCGGGATTGTGCTCGGCTATGTAGGCGCAGAATTCTTGAAAGCTTTGGTATTTCATTGTGATCTCCCCTTTTGTCCCTTTGTACAAAACCATTCTATCAAGATGCGTATTCTGCCAAATGACTTGTCGAATCGTACCGCGTTCGCTACCGCATCAGTTGGATTCATCGTCTTTTTTTTCGTCATCTTTTTTTCGCGGCCGGGTCCACCAGACGATGAGAATCAGTAGCGATAACGCTACGCCCGCTTCTAGTAGTAGTATCCACATAGGGTCCGGCATGATGTATATTCGTTAAATGCAACTTTAACCAAAATTCAATGAAAAACCAATTAAGTTTTCTTGTCATCGCTTCGTTGCTGCTACTCAATGCCTGTACGACCATGCGCACGAGCGTTCCCGTTGTTCCGGAAAAACCAGCAGCGTCCACGGTTCCGCCAGCCTCGCTTCCCATGACCGTGCTCAAACCCGCTGACTGGAATGCGCTCACGGGTTGGACGGATGACGATATTCTGCCCGCGTTGGATACATTCCTTCGAAGCTGCGCCGTCCTGAAAAATCAGCCGCTATGGCAGGAAACCTGTTCTCAGGCTGATACCATGCGGGGGCAGGATAGCGCCGCGCTACGGCAATTCTTCGAGAGCCGTTTTGTGCCACATCAGGTATTGAATGCCGATGGCAGTGGTGACGGCTTGATCACCGGCTATTATGAACCCTTGTTGAAAGGCAGCCGCAAACAGTCGAAGCGTTACCGTTTTCCACTTTATACCACGCCCGATGAGCTTCTCGTGATTGATTTAGGCGAGGTTTATCCCGAGCTCAAGAATATGCGGTTGCGCGGACGTTTGCAAGGACGCAAGGTGGTACCGTATTACAGCCGCGCCGAAATAGAGAGAAATCCGGCGTCATTGCAGGGAAAGGAGCTTTTGTGGGTAGATGATGCGATTGATTTATTCTTCCTGCAGATTCAGGGCTCGGGCCGGGTTGCGCTTGAGAATGGCGAGATCGTGCGTGTTGGTTATTCCGATCAAAATGGTCATCCCTACAAATCCGTTGGACGGTTGCTGGTGGAGCGCGGGGAATTGCCCCTGGAAAAAGCTTCCATGCAGGGGATCAAGGCATGGGGCCAGAAAAATCCGGCCAGATTGAATGAGTTGCTATATCAGAATTCGAGCTTTGTTTTTTTCCGGGAACTACCCGCAGGGGTGCCGGGACCCCTGGGTTCGCTCGGCGTACCCCTGACCGCGGGCAGGAGTCTCGCCATCGATCCTCGCGCAGTACCCCAGGGAGCGCCGGTGTTTCTTGCCACGACCTGGCCAAATACCGACAAACAGCTTCATCGGTTGATGGTGGCGCAGGACACGGGTGGCGCCATCAAGGGAAACGTACGTGCCGATTTCTTCTGGGGTTTTGGTCCGGAGGCCGGAGATCAGGCGGGGAAGATGAGACAGAGCGGCAGAATGTGGGTATTAATGCCCACCGGTTATGTCCCGCAAGTCCAGACACGTTAAACCCGGATTATCCGGGTAAAAATGTGTTGACCTCTCCACAGGGGTTGTCCGCAAGCCAGTACATTTGTTATTTTGCGGCAGCTCCCCCGCTTAATTTCTTTTCTATCGTATCAGCAGTTATCATTCCGGGTATGATCGAGCCATCGGCAAAGATCAACGTCGGAGTACCATTGATACCGTTTTTCTTACCCACTTGAACAAGTGTCTCAAGGGGCGTTTCACAATTTTTTCCGGTTGGAGCGATATCTCTCAGCATGAAGTCATCCCATGCCTTGAGGCGGTTCGTGGAACACCATATCGAAGTGGCAGTGGGTAATGAACCATTAAGTATAGGGTAGAGCAGGGTATAAATGGTCACATCGGTAATCTTGGTCAATTCCTTTTCCAAGCGCTTGCAATAAGGGCAGTTCGGATCGGAAAAAACTGCCAGTCTGCGTTTTCCGTTGCCCTTGACCGTTTTAATCGCATGATCAAGCGGGAGGGAATCAATACTTATCCGCCGGGCATCCTTTATCTGCTGCAAGCGTTCGCTGGTCAGACTCTGCCTGGTTTGGGGATCAACCACATGGCCAAAAAAGAAGTAGGTCGCTTTTTCGTCGGTATAGAGTATCTCACCCCCAACCACAACTTCATATAATCCGAAATAGGGGGTTTTTTTAACGCTTTCAATTTTCTCACCAGGAAAATGTGTCCCAACCTCCTTTTTTACGGTGGCTTCATCGGCCAGAGCCGCGCCAGAAAGGATGCATAGCAATAAGGCGGGAAAAGTGAGCTTCAAGCGCATGATGTGGGTCACTCCAGTTCAAGTAAATATTGCGGCGTCTCGCCGTGCTTGTTGTCAAATTTCCGACTTGCTGGATCAGCTTCAACTCAACGCATGCTGTATCAATCGGTCTTTCAGCAGGGGTAAGCGATTGGTGATTTCCAGTCCCAGGTTACGCCAACGAACTAGCGTCGGGTTAGTGTTGTTGAATAATTTCTGCAGTCCATCGGTGGCAAGTTCCATTGCCAGAATGTCTTCCTTGCGTGCACGCTCATAGCGGCGCAGCAGCAAATAATCGCCGCAATCGGGTTCCAGCCCGCGTGCAATGATCGTTGCGGCCAGTTCGCGCGCATCACGCAACCCCAGATTAACACCTTGCCCGGCAAGAGGATGGATGCCGTGGGCGGCATCGCCGATGAGGGCAAGACGCGGCTGCACCAGTTTCTTCACGTGCACGAAATTCAGCGGAAAAGCGGCAGGCCGCGTAACGAGCCGCAGCTCACCTAATGCGCGGCAGGAAGCCTGGGTAACCTGGTGACACAATTCCGTTTCAGATAAATCGAGCAACGCGCGAGCCCGCTCTTCATTTGCTGACCATACCATCGATACCAGCGTCTCCGGCAATGGCAGCAGCGCCAGCACGCCATCCCGCCGGAACCATTGGTGAGCCACATTACGGTGGTTTTGTTCCGCGTTGAAATTGGCTACCACCCCTATCTGTTGATAGGAATGTCGCACGACCCCAATCTCCGCTTGTTCCCGCACCCAGGAATTCAGGCCATCCGCACCAACAATCAATGCCGCTTGCAGCACATTGCCATCCGCCAGATGTAAGTCAGCGTGAGACTCGTTCCAGGTTATCGAAGCACACTCTGCGGGGCAGAATATCTTGACATGTTTTTTCTGGCGCTTGAGCGCATTCCACACAGCGGTCTGGAGCTGGCGATTTTCCACAATGAACGCCAGTTCCGTCAACCCAATATCGTAGGCGCTGAAATCAAGGCGTGCGGCGCTATCATCGCCGAATACCGCCATTTTATAAACCGGCGTAATCCGATCCTCGTCAAGGGCTTGCCACACGCCAAAGGCTTGCAGAAATTTGGCGCTCCCAGGACTGATTGCATAAACTCTGCTGTCCCAGCTGTCATCAGCGGGAAGAGGAGTTGGCAGACGCGACTCCACCAATGCGATTTTGAGACCGGTATCCTTGAGTGCAAGCGCCAGGCTTGCCCCAACCAGTCCGCCGCCAACAATCACGACATCGAATTTCATGAGGGCATTATACAGCCGGTTTTAAGACGCCGGCTAAGGTATGTCACTTTCCCAATTTGATTCAACAGAAATGACAGACTCTTTATGCCGGTTTAAATCCACAGGCTAGCTAGAATCAGTCATTTAGAACCTTTCCGGGCTTCCTGAAGTCTCATGTAAAGCTCATGCAAACCCTTGTAAATCTTGACAGAGTAGGTCTCTGAAGGCACAATGCCAACCCCTTGGATGGTCTTACATGTGGCGAATTAGCTCAGTGGTTAGAGCAGCGGAATCATAATCCGTTGGTCCCCAGTTCGAATCTGGGATTCGCTACCAAATAATCAAAGCGTTATGATTAGTATGGAGCAAAGCATTTATCCTATTGCTACCATATTGCTACTTCGTACATAAAAGAAGTGGGCTTTAAAGCAAGCGATTGCTGGCTTGATAACGGGAGAGGAAAGAATAGAGTTAAGAGCTAGGTAAGCCTACTCGCCCTGCCACCCTTTTGGATCATAAGCAACCGCGTCTCATCCTCCACTTTCAAAAATTCTCGTTTCTGAAAGGGGTGATTCCCCATCTGATGGCTGCTGGGGTTACATCATGATTTTTGAGAAGTTATCTGCTGAACTGACTGAATTTCTAAAACGCCTACGATTTGCCGAAAGGGACGCGGATCCCAAGAACCGGGCAGGATTTTTAGATTTCCGATGAAAACAGTCGGGAGATGAGTAAGAGAGATCTCAACGCATCGCTCAGCATACGGAAACCAACATTCCCCAAGCAATTCCGTGCTCGAATCCCAAGTGCATACAAGGGGGCTTTCCGCTGCTCCCGACCTGGGACACTATGGCTGGCGGAAAGCAAAGAACCGCTATCGATGCTGGACAGCGGTCAAGGCAGTCAAAATAGCTTGAGGGTGAATACACTCACGAATGTGGAAGGCATGAAGAAGCCCGGTGGAGGGATCACCGGGCTGAAGACATCTATCAAGGGGGTAATAAATGTCAGTCGGCTTCTACAGAATAGGGATAGCCGCCTGAGTCAATAATCTCACAATGAGATTACATTTTTGTGACAATAAAACCCGGTACAGTTTCCGGGCCGGGGGTGTCACTCTGTCAAGGCGTGACACCCGCAGGAATACGAGTTTGTTACAATTTGCTATGATACGGATGAACTAATAATTAGCAATGAAAAGCCCGGCAGAGATACAGGGAGAGGGCTGCCGGGCAGGCGCCACAAAGGAGGAAAGGCGCATACTTATAAGAGGAGCTATTCGCCGAAAAGTTCCTCAATGAAAAACCCGCCGAAGCGGGTTGGAAGCGATTAAATCCGCTCATTATTTATTCAACTGCTTATTCAACCGCTCCATGTGAAGATTCCGGTTCCTTGGTAGTTGCGCGCTGATTTGCCATGTTCTCTCCCTTGTTAGTAGCACCCTTTTCAAGGCGACACGAGGACTTGCCTTATCGTCCCTTTTATTGCATTGCATGCTTCGCTGCTCAAGGAGTTTTACAGAACTCAGAGTAGTGGATACTGGCCTGAAGTACATCAGAGAATCAGTGCGGGTATTTAAACCGGTCCATTGGCTTCTTTCCAGCTAAAGTCGATAAAGCCTGTTTAAGTGGTGGGGTTCCACAAATCATTGATAGCATCTAGAGGAGGACCATCCCAGGTACTGACCAGACCATCTTTGGCATCAATGACGGCGAGTTTGTCAGTCGATCCCATAATGGACATAAGCATCGAGTAGATGTCCGCAGGTTTAATGGCTGTGTTCAGGTAAAAGAGTGCGCGCTGGAACTGATACGAGGCTCCCAAGGATTTTATTTTATTCTTTACCTCGTCGTAGTTCTGATCTGGGCTGCTCAGATCAAACGAAATGAATAAATTATATGTCATGACTCGTTCCGAGAAATGACAACAATTATCGCTATTACGGATGAGCTTGTCTATTGTACCGAGGTACACCTGAAGGGATGGTGGGGGCCTTCGCAGAAGCGAAACAGGCGGACCATAAGCAAGTCATACGCAGCAGCCTTACGTAGCCTCTTTAACCTGCACCGTAAGTGTTGACACATCAATATTGTTTGTCAGGCTGCCGCTCGAAAGATCAAGTTTGAATAGTGCCAGATAGAGCATTAGATAAGGTTCAGTTTTGTATGGAACCGAACAGACCGGGGCCGAGAGAAGCTGCATCCTGTCGACTCATCAACCTCCAAAGGAGAAACTCATGAAAACAATCAAATTTCTGGCAACTGCGTTTATGATTGGCGCATTTCTGACGCCTATTGCAAGCTTCTCCGCAGATAAAGATTCAGATTCCAGTGTGGGCGAATATGTTAAGGATTCGGTAATCACCAGCAAGATCAAAACCAAGCTTGCGACCGAAAAGGATCTCAGCTCGATGCATATCTCGGTTGATACCGATAAGAATGGTGTAGTGGTCTTGGGCGGCACAACCAAAAGTCAGGCTGAAAAGGATAAAGCGCATTCGGTCGCGCACTCTGTCGAAGGGGTTACAAAGGTCGTGAATCAAATAAAGATTAAGAAAGAGTAGTAGAAGTCTGCTCGCGTCCTGGGCGCCAGGAATGAATTGGCCGGGATATCTCGGCCAATTTTCGTCGGCTCCAAAAATCACCCGGCATCCATTACTGGCTCTATCGGGACGCCAGGGCTGCTTCGGAAGATCGCTGAGTCGAGCAGACTCGAAGTGTAATCTCCCGCTTGCACATGGTTGATAAATAGGCCAGCGCCAGCTAGCACGCGATAGCTGTGCAAGAGTCCGGACGGGATAAAAACACTACCCGGACTTTCGACAACGAACGTATCAGCACCTAAGCGCACCTCTACTGTTAACCCTTTCAAGTCCGGGTCATTTCCGATGAATAGAAAAACGCTATCGACGCAGTGCCGATGAACATCGATATGCCTTTCCCCATAGTCGTTCATCTCGGGTATGCGTCGGACAATGCAGTATTGACGCGCATCCGGTACAACACTGTTATCAAGCATCAGGTAGCGATCGCCAGGTCCTCGCCGATTAGGCTGTAACCCCGTGGCGGACACCACTTGCGGATGGTTAATGAGTTGCTCCCGCGCGGACGGCAGGATTTCAGGAGCCGTGGAATTCAGGCGTCCGATAGTTTCGGGAACGGTCCAGGCATAGGCCTGCTCATCGCTAGCTACTGCGCGCCGATGTAACTTGGCGACGTGGGTAAACGCGTTTGTTCCCGTGATTGGGTGCCAGCGATCAACCACGAGTCGTGAATGAGCCTGGACCAGTTTGCTAACATTCGGGAGTGCATGGCCATTTCGCAAGCGGCGCCATTTTAGAACATCCAGATTTGCCAATAGAGTAAGCGTGTCCGGGATTCCACAGCGCTCGCCAATGCCGTTGACCGAAGAGGAAATCCAGCGGGCACCGGCCCGCACAGCGCTGAGAGCGTTAGCAATGGCCATCCCCCGATCATTGTGGAAATGTACCTCCAAGTCATGGCCGGCGAATTCGCGGCTCAATCTCCCGATCAAATCCTCCACTTCCCAAGAGCAGAGGAGACCGACAGTGTCGGCAAAACACAAACGGTCCGCTCCCGCGTCAAGCGCAGCGCGGTATCCTTCCACCAATTCGGACCAAGGTGTGCGGCTTCCATCCTCGATCGTGAATCGAACTTTTAATCCGATGTTCTTGGCGTGGCCGACGGCCGTGCTGAGCACTTCGGGTATGGGCCGTTCAAAACGGATGCGACTGTTCCTCGATATCGAGTTGACACCCGCGAAAATACCAACCCACTGGGCGCCGGTGGCCTTGACACTATCGATGTCCTCGCAACGAGCACGTGCGTGTGCAAGTACCGGAACTGCTCCGCAGGCGGCGACGGTTGCGCGCACCCGGCGAGCCTCCGCATCACTTGCTATGGGATGTCCGCACTCAACCATGTCGATACCCAAAAACACGAGCGCATGTGCGATTTCCGCGCTTTCTTCCTCGCCAAACCGGACACCGGGAGCTTGGACGCCTTCTCTCAAAGTCGTATCAATGATGTAGGGATTCAGTTGAGGTCTTGTCTCATTCATTCACATTTGATTCCCAGGTTGTGGGACGCAACACCCGTCGCATTTTCTCCCGCCCGCGGTCAACAGCATCATTGCTCCATCGACCGCAAGATCAACCATAGGCGTTGCGTTCCTCTACAAAAACAAGAACTTTTCCTACATCCATGTGCTGTTATTTCACACAAATACCGCTGCAGTCAGCGCCACCCCGGGTCGGATCGCAATTGTCTGAGGGATCATCCACACAAGTCTTACCCGCGGGGCAGGGGAATCCGGCTATTCCGCCGCACATTTGTTTAGATTCCTTATCACCGTACGCAGGGCTTCCTTTGGGCGGATAATCGACACGTTTCCCACCGCCTGGTTTGGTGGGCTCTGTCGATCCTACCTTAACCATCTCGCGAACTTGCTTGGGCTGCACCGTTTCGACGTCAATGGATTCGACGTCTCCATCCGTGTGGCGGGCGGTATATACGCCGACAACATCCAAGGGTACAGGACTTTTTATAACCAGAAACCCCTCCAGGAACGCGAAATCGACACAAACCCCGTCGATCGGACAAAAGTAGCCGGCGACGTCAAAGCAACTCATGCCAACCGCGCCGTCCGGCTGGAGAACGGCCTCCTTGAATGGCGTAACGCCGAAGGGGCCTGGCTCCGAGCCAAACTGTGTGGCAAGCGCTACCTTGGCGGCAACAGTGATCTGCTTGTTGGTGGGATTGTGTATATTGATGGTCGTACGATAAGTGCCTCTTGCCAAGGTACCATCCTGATGCGGCAACAATAGCGAACAGACGACTTTTGCGGCATATTGATACTCGGTTTTGATTGTTTTCGCGGGTTTCGTTGTTTCCGCCTGGGCTATGGAAACAGTTCCAACCGTGCCCAGCCCAACCCATAGACCTGCCAAAACCGACAAGACTCCGATTATGCGCATCTGTTTCATGATAATTACCCCCTTTGGTTTGAGTAAGGCGTGGATTAATTCGGCAATTAATGCCTGAAAGTCAAACGTCATGAACTGGAACAATTTACATCCCTTAAATCACCATCTATATTTAATTCATAGCAGTGTTTCTTTTATAGTCAAATTTATTTCTCGAATTGTCCAAATGCAAAGACAAAGCGGGTTTGGTCGTATTATGTGGAACGATTCAATCGCACCGTCCGGCACGAATGGCTTGATGTCAGGATTTTGGAATCCATAGCACATGCGCAGAAAATCGCTACGCAATGGCTGTGGCGTTACAACGAGGAAAGACCGAGCATCATCGGCGGAATAACACCCTGTCAGAAGTTCGCAATGATCGCCTGAACACTACTTCTAAATCCGCCACGGCTAAAAGCGGGAAGAGTACCGCAGTCAAGCTGAATCAATTATCATAAGCTGGGGATCGAATATTTACCGGAGGGAATTATGAAAACAGCACTTCTTTCGGCTACACTTGTTTTACTCATATCGTCAGCAGCATTTGCCCAGGAATCTGGCCAAACACTGGAGCAACGGCAACAAAATATGATTGATCAAAGTAATGAATATCTGCTGAAGCAGCAAAAATCGCAGCAGATGCAACAGCAACATCAGGAGCAGTTGATGGATCAGAAGAAGCAACGGTTACAGCATCCGCAGCGGCCCCAGTCACAGCAGATGCCGCAGCAAATACCCTATATAAAGTGAGATAGCTATAACGACCTGCATTTGAAACAGCGTCAACCAGCATTCAGCACCAATCGCGACAGGGGCGCCCAGCTCAATGAATTTCTTTGCGGTCGCCAGCGTAGCGTAAACCCGGATTACTCTCATGTTCGCCTAAGCACCGCGGTCTTCACGCACTCAGGCAGCGGTGATATTAAGTGTTTTCAGTACGGTTGAGACAGCCTCGTCGAGCGGAGTATGGGGTTCTTCACCCAGGAATGCGCAGAGCTTACCGTTATCGAGCTATATTGGTTCCTCCGTCATGGTCCATCGTTTGCACCGGAATAGCTTAATGCAATGCAAGCAAGGTGTGTAACTGGTCGACCACTGCGGCACCTTCACCCACAGCGGCAGCGACACGTTTGGTTGAGCTGGCACGCGCATCGCCGATCGCGAATACCCCTGGTACCGAAGTTTCGAGCGGTAGGGGTTGGCGGCCGTTTTTCGAATGCGCGGACTGCGTATGGTCGGCAGGCGAGAGGTCCAGGCCGGTGCAGACAAAACCCTTGTCATTTAATTTCACGCCGCAATTCTCAAGCCAGCCGGTGTTCGGATAGGCCCCCACGAACACGAAAATGCGCCGGGTTGATTTCGTCTGCATGCTGCCGTTTTGGCGATGGCGCCAATGAACGGCGCTCACCCCTTCTTCGCAGCCTTCGATTGCAACGATCTCGGATTCCCTATGTAAGGTAACGTTCGGCAACGACCCAATACGGTTAATGAGGTATGTCGACATGCTTTTTGCCAGATCGGCTCCACGAATCAAATGATGCACGTGCGCCGCGTGGCTTGCCAGGAATACAATTGCCTGTCCGGCCGCATTGCCGCCACCCACGAGCACTACTTCTTCCTGTCGGCATAGCCCTGCCTCGATCGGTGAAGCCCAGTAATAGACGCCGCGGCCTTCGTATCTCTCAAGTTCGGGTATGGCGGGATGCCTATATTTTGCACCTGTCGCAATAACCACGGTTTTTGCCGAAACCCGTACGCCACAATCCAGTTGGAGCGCGTGAGGAAAGCGTGTGCAATCGAGTGATGTCACTTCGACGGGCACCACCATTTCGGCACCGAATTTCAGCGCTTGAACATAAGCGCGTCCAGCGAGCGCCTGACCGGAGATACCAGTCGGGAAACCGAGGTAATTCTCGATTCTCGCGCTCGCACCTGCCTGACCGCCAAATGCATGAGTGTCGAGTACAAGCACGGAAAGCCCTTCCGATGCGGCATATACCGCACAGGCAAGGCCGGCGGGGCCGGCGCCAACGATCGCAACGTCGTAGACACGGTCAGGGCCCAATTCGATATACAAACCGAGGTGATGCGCAAGCTCCCTTTCGGTGGGGCACTTGAGGACCGTTCCATCGGGACAAACGACCAGTGGCAATTCGTCTGGACGCGGTTGGTGGAGCTTCATCACATCTTCCGCGACGCTATCCTGTGCCGGATCCAACGCAAGATGAGGATGACCATTCCTTGAGAGAAATCCCTGCAACCGCACTATGCCCGCGCCGCCGGGGGCACCAATCAGTAGCGGACCGCCTCCGCCAGTTTCGATCAACGCCATGCGCCGCAGGATCAGGGCTCTCATGATACGTTCCCCGAGCTCGGCCTCGGCCACGACCACTGCGCGCAAGGAAAGCGGATCGATCACCAGTGCTTCAACGACTTCAAGAGCCCGTCCATAGGCAAGCGGGGGACGGCCTGAAAGCTGGCCGACTTCGCCCGTGAAGTGGCCCGGCCCACTTTCAATGATGGGAATCTCGATGCCCAGGCCATTTTTGCGCGTAATCAGGATGCGCCCGCTCAGCAAAATGAACATGCCTACTCCGGGCCTGGAGGGATCGAATAATATTTCACCGGGCTGCCAAGTGCGCACCGTGCCAAAACGCAGTAGCCGATTAGTTTCTGCGGGGGAAAGTTTGGGAAACATCTGCCCGCGGCGCGATTCCAGGCTTGGAGGCAATGGAAAATCCGTCGTACTGGTTGGAACATCGTCCATCTGGCCAGACGCTGGCGAGAGCAAACTGTCAAAGGCCTCGTTCATCACCATTTGCGATCCTCGAAAGCAACCGATGAAGCATGGCGGTGTATGGTTTGGTGGCCGCTAAAATCGAGCATCTCCTGATCGATGTAGCGCCAGCCCCACGGCTCCTGGGGATCGCAGGACTCCATGACCGGATGGCCTGTCGCATGATAAGGCCTGGTCGCGTGCCTGTTTATGTTGATCGAGCTATCACGGCAACCGATGTGACCACACTGGCGGCACGCGTGAAGAAGCGCCCATGAGTCTCCGATCTTCAGACAAGCCTCACAGCCATTCGCAGAAGGTGTGATCTCGCGAATGCTATCGAGACGCGTACAAAGCATACAACCTCCATGCTCAATATTTCTCAATCGATCAAACCGTCCATTTCGTCAGTACGATGGCGAAATCCGCTTGACTATGATCTTGCGCCTTCTGAAAAATCATGAACCGCTAATTTTGTTGGGTCATAAAAACATTATAGGTTCATCTTTGCCTTCTTGTATTTGAATAATTGCAGTCATGGCCTTTACGGCCTCATGTCCCCGTTTCATGCGTTTAGTGACCCATGAGATATTCAACAGCACTAACGTGCTTCAGATATTTCATACCAGATTAAAGTGAAAATCATGCTTGGAAATTCCCCTTTAAGGGAACCATTAAATATTGGATCAGTACCGGCGCAGGATTTATCACGGTTTGATTGTTTCAAAAATACAGAGGGATATTCTGGGGATTGGCATCGACTGGGCGGAAAATTCACTTCGAGACAATAAACGTCATGTGCATTCGCAACGAGAAATCACCGATCACGAAGGAGCTGCGAATCTCTTTTCTCTTCTGCAGCAATTCAGGCTGATACCGCTTTGCTGACCCCAACAAGGAATCAGGCTGAAGGGAAGAGTCATGCCTGAACCAACACAATCCAAATCGTATAATCTAGGGGCTGCCTCGTCCGCGCCGCCCGTCTGCGTTCCACAAGATAGCCACGCCGAGGATCGCCGATACTATTGAGGCGGCAAACACCGCGATCTTGGCCGCAGCGAAATCGCTCTCTGCCGGGAATGCTTGGCTGGCGATAAACAGCGACATAGTGAAACCGATCCCGGCCAGTGCGCCGGCTCCGATTAATTGCCGCCATGAATATTCGTCAGGCTTGGTGGCGATTCCAAGCCGCACTGCAATCGCCGATGCCGACACCAATCCCAGGGGCTTGCCGATCACCAATGCTACGATAATCGCAAGCATAAGAGGTTCATGGGCGGTGAGGGTATCCGCCGTAAGCGCGACTCCTGCATTAGCCAAGGCGAACAACGGCAGCACAACGTAGCTCGAACGGCCACCAGCGTTTCGCAGCAGGCGATCGGCTGGCGATTCCAGGCGATCGTGGATGGCATCGAGCGCTCGAATAGCCGGAAGAGAAGGACCGTGCCGCAACACCTCGCCGCTACGTTGTGCTTCGGTAGTCAGGATCGCGTCCGCCTGGACCATCAACGCCGTCAGATTTGGGGGCGGCCTCGTCGGAATGAACAGCGCCAGGATCACGCCCGCCATGGTGGCGTGAAGTCCGCTTGCGAGCACGCAGGCCCAGAGCACGACGCCCAGAAGGACGTAGGGCGTGACGTTATAGACGCGGGTGCGGTTGAGGAGAGCCAGCGCCCCAACAGTGGCCGCGGCGCTCGCGAGATAGCCGAAGTTTATTGTGCTGGAGTAGAAGATCGCTACAACGATGATTGCACCGATGTCGTCGACGATAGCCGCCGCCGTCAGGAAGACGCGCAGCTCGGCCGGTACGCGGTTTCCCATCATCACGATCAGCGCCACGGCAAACGCCGTGTCTGTGGCCGTCGGAACGCCCCACCCGTGCGACCAGGCTCCTGCGGGTGTCAGCAGCACATAAAGGATCGCCGGCACCACCATGCCGCCGACAGCCGCAGCAACCGGCAGGGCTCCCGATCGTATACTGGCGAGGCGGCCGACGGTAAATTCGCGTTTGATTTCCAGTCCCACGACCAGAAAGAAGATTGTCAGCAAGCCATCGTTGATCCAGTGGAGCAAGGACATCTTGAACTCGGCACCGCCGATTGAAATGCTCAGATACTGCTCCCACAGCGCCAGGAAGCCCACATCAAGACTGGAATTTGTCAATGCCACGGCAAGTATCGTCGCCAGCAGAAGCAGGACGCCCGCCGAAGGCGCCCAACCGGCAAAGTCGAGCGCTAAGCCCTGCAATCTGTGGCTGGGGCCACCGAGCATCGCATCAGTGAAAGAACTTTCATCCCAAGGGCCGTCATAGCGGCGACCATTGATAAAGAACGTTGGTGTGACTAAGGCGTGGCTGACCTGGGCGCTCTTCACGTCGGCCTGGACGCGCGCCTTGGCACGCTCGTCGGCTTCGCTAGCCTCACCAACGTCAGGCAGGGGCACGCCCAGATCGCTGGAAACGGCAACCAAATCCTCTTCTGTCAACGCTTCCGAACGTGTCATCAACGCGATATGCGCGTCCCAGAAGGTTTTAGTGTCTTCCGCATGCTCCACTAACTCGGCAGCCCTGAGAGCAATATCGCTTCCCGTTAACGGGTAGTGCCGGAAGACGTAACGAAGGCGATCGCCCAACTGATCCCGAACCTGAGCGATCCTTTCATTCGCAGCCCGGCAATGCGGGCACGCGTAGCTCCCGTACTCCACAAGAGTGATCTCAGCGTTCTCCGGGCCGAGCATGTGGTCGTAGTTGTTATCGACCGGGCGATTGAGCTTGCTGCTTAATTTCACCTGCGACACCGAATGGCCCCCATCCTATGAACAATATTCGCGATCATTTCGTCTTTGGCTGACTAGCTGATGAAAATATTATACATAGTAGCTCGGGGAACCTGAGGCGGTGGTGTGTTCAATATCATTCAAGGCCAGGGAGAGCGGATAATCATGAGCTTCGGTTTACCGCAGTACCCGGTCCCTATCCGTTCGGGAGTGGATCAGGCCTATGCCCTGTTCTGCGAAGAAAGGTAGCACCTGATCATTGAGCAGATCGGCTGTAATAATAGGCGTTTGGTCGTATGGAGTCTGGCAGCGGCTCACCTGGAATAGATGTCAACGAAGACGTTTGCTGATAATTGGCGAAGCTTGCCAATCATTACGCCAGGAAGCAGCCTCAGTTCAGTGGCGTATGTGATTTCACGCGCAAGAGAGATGACGAGCTGGATATCGTTCTGGCGACACTTCCTGTCTCATCGGTTTTGCGGAGATAGACCGAAGGCTGGAAAACAGTCTGAAAGTGCTGGGTGTGGAAAATGTATTGCGATTGACGCGTGCCTATCTCAGAAGGATTCAGGATACAGCGTTCTTTTGTGAGTAACCCGAAGGGACGGGACGGATTTCATCCAGCCCTTCGTTACTCGCCGCTTACAGAGGCCTGCTCCGCCGCGCGGCTCATGCCTCGTGCTGGATGAAATCTATCGCCGTTGCGGGTGCGAAATAAGCGTTAACAGGCCCTAGTATGAGACCGCTGGTCCTATGACCCACTGGCAATCGGAAACCAGGCACATTCCTCCCCAGTCTTTCAACTTGGGGCGAAGCAGCATGATAAGCCTCTCCGCCTGTTCTTCCCCGCAAGCTACAACCATTACGGCATTTTCTTCCTCAAGAGAATAGTCTTCGGGGTTGCGTTCTCCACGGGATCCCAGGCCGCCAGCTTTTTTGATGACTGTGTAGCCGCGTATCTCGGCTTCCTGGCACAAGTCGATGAGCTCTTCCAGCGATTCTTCATCCACAACAATCTCGATCCGTTTCATGGAAATAAAGATGTCTGCTCTTAACGTCATGATTTTTCCTCTAAGATGTTTGCATGATAGTCAGGGATTTGAAATCAGTCCGATAGCATCAGGTTCCGGCCAGATACTGGGCACCTGCATAATACAGGGGGATTCCAACCACCACATTGAACGGAAAAGTACACCCGAGCGACAGCGTCAGATAGAAAGATGGGTTGGCCTCGGGTATCGCCAGACGCATCGCCGGCGGCACCGCGATATAGGAACAACTGGCCGCCAGCACCGTTACCAGAGTGACGCCGCCTATCGAGTATTGGAGGTAGTAGTGACCTACCAATATCCCGATAAAAGCGCCGATCAAAGGCATCACTACGCCGAAACCGACCAGGAAGACGCCTACCTTCTTAAATTCCGACAGCCTTTTCCCGGCCTCCATACCCATATCGGCCAGGAATATGCATAAGGCGCCCATAAAGATCGTTTCAAAGAACGGTTCAATCTTTTTGTAGCTCGTGTCCGACACCGCTGCTCCAATCGCCATGGAGCCGAACAGCAGCAGAATACTGCCATTGGTAAAGGCCTCGATCATCAGGTGTTTCATCATTCCCTTTTCGCCCTTTTGCGCCCCCCCCATGATTTTCCGGGAATAGCCAGCCAGGACCAGGCCGATCATGATCGCGGGAGATTCCATGATCGCCAGCATGATCACGGGATAGGCCTCATAGGTCACGCCGATGCCGCCCAGGAATGCCACTGCCGTCATGTAAGTCCCCGCGCTCACGGAGCCGTAATGCGCCGAGATGGCCGCGGCGTTAAGCGGGTCGATCCTTCCGATGGCCCGCAAAATAATGTAGGCAATGATAGGCAGTCCGATACCAAACCCGAGTGCCGCCCATACCGCGGGCAGGGCATCGCCCATATTTGAAGTGGCGAGCGCCTTGCCGCCATGCAGACCAATACCGATCAGCAAGTAGATAACGATCATCTTGTGCATGTCGGGCGGAAACTTCAGATCCGACTTGATGATGCATGCGAACATACCAAGAGCAAAAAAGAGTATTGCTGGTACGAGAAGACTGGAGATCGACATTGTTACACCCCTCTTATAATAAAATTAGCTACCTGGACTTATCGGCTTCCCATGCAAGATAGCTTTATGGGCACGTGGAATTATTAAAGCCGGAATGAATTGCGCATAAAGTTAACATACCGCTTGTCAAGAAAATCTTTTGAAACTGTGACCAATTTGTCAATGTTATAAGTGTTATAAGTGTTACAAGTGGCAATGCGTCAACGCCATCATTCCTGATCGGATGCATCCGTTTGTCATTTTGATGGGCCGCGATGGGATTGCCTCGGAACGAGGCCCGGTGCGGCTCCAGCTGCCGCCTGGAAGGTGCTTTTAATCCTTTATTGATGAGCTTGTACCTGGATATTTACAAAGCAAAGCCATCTCTTCGTTACATCAAAAAAAAACCATAACCTACCCCGGGAGAGGCAATAAAAAACTCCCCGTTATTTCTCAACAATATTGCGTGAATCAAGTCATGGCATTCTGGGTGCGTTTCAAGGGGGTTTTTAGGAATAAAAAAACCCGCCGAAGCGGGTTAGTTAACGATTGTAGGAGCCTCCTTGTTTTCAGTGCAACAACTGACGGTACGCAAGGCTAGCGGCAACGTAGAATTTTCCTGATTTTTTCGTATTGTATTAACTTCTAGCCCAGTCAGGTAGTCGAGCCGAATCAATTATCATATATCTACCCGAGGGGATTATGAAAACAGCACTTATTCCATTTACAATTGTTTTACTCATAACGGACAGCCGCGGCGTGGGCCAGCAGAGTCGTTCAGCCGGCTAGTGGTGAAGCCAGGAATCTTGTTTCGAAGGAATCGCTCGGCAGCGGCTTGCTGAATAAAAATCCCTGCATTTCGTTGCAGTTCAATATTCGCAGCAGACGCAATTGCTCCTCGGTTTCAACCCCTTCGGCCACCACCTTGAGCTTTAATGCATGGGCGAGGGTGATGATCGTTGATACCAGCGCAAGCCCCTCTTGCGAGAGAGTCATATCGAGAACAAACGATCGATCGATCTTGAGCGTGTCCACGGGCAGCCTGGAGAGGTAGCTCAGCGAAGAAAAGCCGGTACCGAAGTCATCTATGGCTATGCTCACGCCCATGGCGCGGATCGCTTTCAGGCTGACGATGCTGTGCATGACATCTTCCATGATCAGGCTTTCGGTGATCTCCAGTTCCAGTCCGGCCGCAGCATGCGTATTTATACCGATTACCTGCCCAATTTCATTGACGAAATCGCGGTGGCGGAGTTGCAGCGGCGATACGTTCACTGCAATGCGTACGGCGGGCAGGTTCGTGGCGCGCCAGCGCAGATAGTCTTCGATGGCTTTGTGCAAGGCCCAGCGTCCGACTTCGTAGATCAATCCGGTTTCTTCCAAGACAGGAATAAAGCAGCCCGGCGGCACCAGGCCCGTGAGCGGATCGTTCCACCGGATCAGCGCTTCAGCGCTGACAAGCTTGCCGCTCCCGATGTTGATCTTGGGCTGATAGTGGAGCACGAATTCTTCATTTTCGATCGCCCGGCGCAGCTGGTTTTCCAGAGTCAGTTTGTCAGCTACCGATGCGGTCATTGCCTTCGTATAGAGAAGATACCGGTCGCCGGTGACCTTCGCCTTTCTGAGCGCGGTTTCGGAATTCCTGAGCAGCGCTTCGGCATCGGTGCCGTCGTCGGGATAAAGCGCTATCCCGCACTTGAAGGCTATCCGGAACACGCCGTCACTTAACTGAAGCGGATGATTCAGCAGGGATTCTATTTGCTTATGCAGAAGCGCAACGACGCTTCCTTCCTTTTCCACTACCGGGATCACCACGGCAAAATGATCTGCGCCCACTCTCGCTGTCAGGTTGGCGTCGCCCAGGCTGCACGTCAGCCATTCCGCCACCTGTTTCAGAAGCGCGTCGCCAGCCGCCCGGCCAAGACTGTCATTGATGTTCTTGAACCGCTCCAGATCAATCAGGGCCACGGCAACCTTGTAGCTGCCGCTGGCAGCGCTGCGCAGGTATTGAGCCACGCGCTCAAGAAACAGGCTGCGATTGGCAAGTCCTGTCAGAACATCATAGTAGGCCAGGTAGTCGAGCTGCGCCTGTTTGGCGATGTGATCGATCGCGAACGAAATGTCGCCGGCCAGTTCCGTCAACAACTTCAACCCTTCTTCTTCGAAGAATTCGATCTGGCTGGCATACAGCGTGAGCACGCCTATGGTTTCGTCCGCGACGATCAGCGGCAAAACGGCCAGCGAGCGGACGCCCGGGTCGGTATATTTCTTGAGCAGCAGGATTTTGGGATCGTTTTGCACATCGTTGGATACGATCGCTTTTTTCTCCTTGATCGCCTGCGCGACCATCGTGTTGCTCAGCACGGTGCCCATGTCCGATGAAAAGAGTTCCTTGAGACCGGCCAGGTGCTGCGCCTCGATGCCTGCCGACGCAACCGGGACAATTTTTATGACGTTCGGATCGACAATTCCTATCCAGGCCATGCGGAAACCGCCTTGCTCGACAGCAATCCGGCAAGCCTCGCGGAACAGGGATTCACGGTCGCATTCGCGCACCATGAGGGCGTTGATGCCGCTCAGTACCGCGTAGACGCGGGCCAGGTGCTCAATCTTCTGCAATTGCAGCCTGCGCTCGGTAGTGTCCTGGAAAAAAATTGAGAAGCCGTCGAGCGTGGGATCGACGCGCTGCTCGAACCAGCGATCCCAGGGTGGGAAATAATATTCGGTATGCATCGTGACGCGCTCGGCCATTACTTTTCGGTAAGCGAGTTCGAACGGCGAGCCCTCGGCCTCGGGAAAGACTTCCAGGTACTTCCGGCCAACCAGCGATGCCGCCTCGCGCCCGAGGATTTCCGCCGCCTTCGCATTGACGTAGGTGAACCGCCAGTCGTGGTCCAGTGCGACAAAGCCGATCATCATGCCTTCAAGGATGCCGCGGATAGAACGTTCGCTATCGCGCAGCGTCCGTATTTCCCGGTCCCGCGTAATGGCGATGGCAGCGGTATGGGTGGCCATTTTGATGGTGTGCAGATGACGCTGTGCCGGGCGGCCGGGCACACGCAGATAAATGGCGAATGTCCCCAGCACGGCGCGATTGCGGTCAAAAATGGGTGTCGACCAGCAGGCGCGCAACTCGTGCGCCCTCGCCACCTCGCGGTAAGGCGACCAGAGCGGATCGGTCTCGGTGTCCTCGACGATCACGCTTTCGCCACGATATGCCGCCGTACCGCAGGATGCTGCGGCGGGGCCGATTTCAAAGCCGTCGATCAGTCGGCGAAGCGCCTCCGGCAGTGCGGGCGCCACTATGTGACGCAAGCGCCTGCCTTCTTCGTCAAGAAGGAGGACGGAGGCCCGCGTCCCCGCTATGTCGGCCTCGATCACGCCCACGAGCGCCGCGAGCGTCTCGCCGAGCGAAGCGCCGGTTGCGATCATCTCCAGTACGCGACACTGGCCTTGTACAAGGTTGGAGGCCCGTGCAGCGTCGTCAGCCGCGTTGCGGCGCGAAGCGCGGGGGGGGCAGTCTGGCTTTGGGACAGGCTTTGCAGCGCGCGGCATTTCAGGTCTTCTGATGGGTTTGCTCAGCATGCCTCCAGACGTTGGTCCTTGCAATGCAATGAAAGGGGTTTGAAATGTGAAGGAAAACCGCACGGCAGTGAAATGCGTATGCGGGCCCGGTCTGCCGAGCGCTTTGCAGAGATTTGTAACCTGAAGATGACATGGTTTTATTACATCATGCCGTCAGGTTTCTGAACAGCTGTAGAATTTTACAGGTGCAATGATGGGAGAAGCGAACCCAGTCGTCACTGCCATATGACTGCCTTGGGCTCTTCTAAAGGTTTACAGCAACCTGATAAACAAGGTCATACGATTGATTTCTATTTCTCCCCAACGCGCAATATCAGGTCGCCTTCCCCTATGGAAATTGGGCAACGGTCTCACAGGGGAGATCCGCTTCATCGAAAGGTAATTCAGTATCTACAACGGATAGGCAAGACCCATCACATGCATAAGTTCTACTTTACATTTTTTTTGCAACAGAGCCTTTGAGAAGGAACTCCGACGATGATTGCTCTTCGAGAAAAGCAGCATATTTTTTCTTGATTTTCGGCAGCTGGAATAGCGCCGCCAACCCGTTTTTTGGCATGCGTCGAATAACTGAAGCCGGGTTAAAGAAAGCGACTACGTTGTCGGTCGATAGCACGAATGGTGGTAGACCCTCTCGCATCAAGAGAAAACTGACGATGAGCGAAGCGCTACGGTGATTCCCCTCAATAAACAGCTGAGGCTTGCTGAGAATGTACACAAAAACACCCGCAGCCCGCTTCCATGCTGATTTGTTGCGGTGCAAGTTATACCATTCCAGTAGGCCGCGCACGCCACCCTCATGGTTGTCAAAGAACCGTGAACTAGTCATGGCTATGTGCTGGGAAAATTCCTTATGTTGCTCAGGATCGGCACCACACAATACCGTTGTATTGATCTCGATCATCCAGTCGATCTGCTGTAGATCGAACAAATCGACACCATCAACGACAAGCCGGTCGATCAGCGCATAGCCCTGTAGCATATTACGGCAAACGACATCGTCGAAAGGATCACGCCGTTCATCAAGCCGGGTGTTTAGCAACTCGAATTGCGCCTGCACTTCCTCCAGGGAATTCCTGATGGCGTCCAGGTCGAGGATACGACAGGAATTCATAGAATCGGCCAAGAAAAGAGCATCTGGAACACCAATCACGGTCGCGGGTTCCTCGGACTCGCTCTGTTGAAGATGTAACTAGGGGCTAGTATATACTCTGGCCAACGCCTCATTGCTGCGTTTCGCGACTTCAGTGGGCAAGCGGATGTAACCCAACTCGCCGCTAAAGTTCTGGCCTTCCTGCAGGCTCCATGTTATGAGGCGCTTCAGCGCCTCGCCCTTAGATTTGTCGGAATAATGCTCCTTAAGCAGCAACCATGTAAATGATATCAAAGGATATGAATCGGTTCCGGCAGGATCCGGTATGTAAGCGCGCATGTCAGCAGGAATGCGTCCGATATTTGCTGCCAGTGTTGCAACGCCAATACGCTCACTCGGCGCAACGAAATGACCTTCCTTGTTTTCCAGGTGCGCTACCTTCAGGTCAAGGCGTTTGGCAAAGTTGTATTCAACATAGCCAATCGATCCCACGCTGCGTTGCACCAGCGCCGAGACACCCTCATTGCCGCGGGCAAACATCGCATTGCGGGGCCATCTGACAAGATTGCCGGTGCCAGGACCATCGCGCCATTCTGGACTGGCGGCGCTCAGATGATTGGACAGTACAAATGTCGTGCCACTGCTGTCCTGGCGCACGGCCAGTAAGATTTCACGATCAGGCAGATTGAGTCCGGGATTGGTGGCTTGGATGCGAGCATCGTTCCAGCGTGTGATCTTGCCCATCAATAATGCAGCATAGGTATTCCGATTCAGCTTCAGCAGACCATTCAATCCCGGCAAATTGTAAGCGAGCGCCACCATGCCTGCGGTAACTGGCACCATTACCACCCCATGCTGCGCAGAAGCAATCTGGGCATCAGTCATGGCGGCATCGCTGGCGCCGAAGTCCACAGTATTGGCAAGAAAACGCTTTACCCCTTCACCACTGCCGACTTCGGCGTACTTGATTAACGTCCCTGGCTCAACCTTGTGATAAGCGGCAATCCATGTTTTATACAATGGTGCTGGAAAAGTCGCCCCCGCGCCGTTGAGGACCAGCGAATCCATGTTGCTTTGCGCTTGCACTGTCGATGCTGCAAACGAGGCGATTGCCAAGATAGCGTTAACAACGCCGATATGAAGCTTCATACCTTTTCTCCTCGCCGAGGCTCAGCTGAACTGGCCACTGATGTAGTCTTTAGTCAGCTTCTCGCGTGGGTTCTCGAAGATTTGAGAGGTCGGCCCAAATTCCACCAGGTAGCCAGTCCGGGATCCTCCCGAGATGTCAACGGAGAAGAATGCGGTGGTATCCGCAACGCGCGTCGCCTGCTGCATGTTATGGGTCACCAGGGCGATGGTGTAATGCTCCTTCAACTCGACCATTAACTCCTCGACGCGGCGAGTGGCGATTGGGTCCAGCGCAGAACACGGTTCGTCCATCAATAACACCTGGGGTTGGGTGGCAATGGCGCGAGCAATGCACAGGCGCTGCTGCTGGCCGCCGGAAAGTGCCAGGCCGCTGACCTTGAGTTTATCCTTGACCTCCTCCCACAATGCCGCCCCCTGCAGTGCCTGCTTGACTCGGTCGCCAATATCGCCCTTATAACGATTGAGACGCAAGCCGAAGGCAACATTGTCGAAAATGCTCATTGAAAAAGGATTGGGCTGCTGGAACACCATGCCGATGTAACGGCGCACGACCACAGGATCTACCCCCTTGCCATAGACATCCTGCCCGAGAAACAGCACATGTCCGTCGAAGCGAAAGCCATCAACCAGGTCGTTCATCCGGTTAAGGCTGCGCAGTACGGTGCTCTTGCCGCAGCCGGACGGTCCAATGAAACCGGTGATTTTGTTCTTTTCGATTGGCACATGGCTGTCGCGTACGGCCAAGAAGTTGCTATAGAAAATCTTGTCCAATTTGCAGTCCATTACCAATGTAGCTGGCTGGGTATCAGGAGCTGCCTGCTGCATTGTTGAGTTCATAATTCCGTCACTCCCATACTCAAAATTTTGGTTTGCCAAAAATTCGGCTGACGATATTAACGATTAGCACGATCATCACCAATACCAGCGAACCTGCCCAGGCGAGTTCAAGCTGGTTATCGAAGGGCATGCCGGAGAAATTGTAAATCAGTACAGCCATTGAGGCCGTAGGGCTCATGACGGCCAGATGGCCTTCCTGGAGCAACCAATAGTTGCTGAATAGCGCTGTAAAAAGCAGGGGCGCAGTTTCTCCAGCTGCCCGTGCAATCGCCAGCATCACGCCAGTAAGAATGGCGGGCATCCCGGTCGGCAACACAATCTGCCAGATTACTTGTGTATGGGTGCAGCCCATACCATAGGCGGCGTCCTTCATGATTTTTGGGACCATTCTCATGGCTTCCTCGGCGGTCAAAACGACAATGGGCAGCATCAATACCGCCAGCGCTACACCACCAGCGGGCGCTGAGTAAGTGCCGGTGGTAATCACCACCATCGCGTAGGCGAAGACGCCGGCCAGGATCGAGGGCACGCCGGTCAGCGTCTTTGCCGAGAAGCGGGCGACGGTAGCAAGTTTGCTGTTGGGCCCCAGTTCGGCCAGAAAAATGGCTGCCAGAATGCCTACTGGGATGGCGATCAGTGCAGCAATACCCACCATGAAGAAGGTACCGACGAGCGCGTTACCGAAGCCCCCACCCATCTCGAAACCGGCCGGTGGAAGCTCGGTAAAAACTTCCATATTAAGACGTGCGCCGCCACGGGTAATCAACATATACAACACGGAAAGTAGGGGCACACTAATCAGTATCGCATTGAACCATACCAGGCTACTCAGCACTATGCTGCGCAATGCCCGGCCTTCAATCTTACGCTGCAGGCTCGGAGTTGGCCCAGAGAGGGGAAGCAGCGTATCACTCATGATTTTGTTCCACGCTGGGCGTACATGATCATCATCGAGCCAAGGATATTGACCACCAAAGTAATCAGCATCAGAACCAGGGCGGCATACATCAGCACTCCAATTTCATTTGGCCCTGCTTCGGGGAAATTCAATGCCAGCAGGGCAGCCAACGTATTCGCGGGCGCGAACAGAGAAAGCGAAATCTGGTTCGAATTGCCTACTAGCATGGCGAGCGCCATCGTTTCACCCAGCGCCCGGCCCAGACCCAGTACCAGGGAGCCAAAGATACCGGTAGCCGCCGTCGGCACCATGACCTTGAGAATGGCTTCCCAGTGAGTCGCCCCCATGCCATAGGCGGCCTGCTTGGTCTTTAAGGGAACTGAACGCAAAGCATCCTGAGACACGGCAGCAATGGTCGGCAGAATCATGATGGCAAGCACCAAAGCGGCGGGCAGTAAGCCAGGGCCACTCAGCGTAGAGCTAAAAAATGGAATCCAGCCAAGAGACTCATTCAGTACATCAGTTAGCGGGCGGATGAATGGAATCACGACGAAAATTCCCCACAGTCCATATACCACGCTGGGTATCGCTGCAAGCAACTCGACGATAGTGCGAAAAACGGCGGCCAGGCGTGGAGGCAGAAAATCCTGTGTCAAGAAAATCGCCATGCTAATTCCGAAAAAGCCACCGATTAGCAGGGCAATCAAGGAACTATAGAGCGTTCCCCAGATAGCCGGGAGAATGCCGAACTGTTGTTGACCCACATCCCAGACCGTACCGGTGAGCATGTCCAGTCCGTATTTCTGGATGCCTGGAATCGCCTTAACACCGATTTCCAGAACGATAGCCACCACCAGGGCAAGAATGATGATAACGCCCAGGCGCGCCAGCATGCGGAATGTCCGATCAACCAGTAGAGTGGACGATGAGGGGGGCTGGCAGATGGAATCCGTATCAACATTCAGGGTAAAGGGCTTTTGCATAAAGCGACCCATTTAATTTATTTAAGGGCGAAGGACTAAGGGGTCTTTGCAACCCTCTTGCTTTATAAGCCTTGTTCGTGGATCTGAGGTATGACACGACCTCGGATCCACGTAGAACTTTTGCTTACCTGATGTTGGTAGCAGCCTTGCGAACCTGTTCAACCACCGACTGCGGCAACGGGATGTAGCCCAACGCATCCGCCATCTTCTGTCCTTCGGTGAGCCCAAATTCGACCATGTCGCGCATGGCTTTGGCCTTCTGTGCATCGCTGTTGTTCTTGCGGAAGATCATCCACGTATAGGTAACGATGGGGTAAGAGTTTGCACCCTCCGGATCTGGTGCCCAAGCAATCATATCTTCAGGGATCTTGATGGCGGCCAGGGTTTCAGCACTATTACCCGGAGTCACAAATTTACCGTCTTTGTTCTGCAATAGCGCGGACTCGACCTTGGCTAGTTTTGCGTAGCTGTATTCAATGTAGCCGATGGCGCCCGGTGTCTGGCGTACGGTAGCGGTCACTCCATCGTTCTTTGGCGATTTTATGAATTTGTTGGTTGCGGGCCAATTCACAGTATTGCCTTCGCCAAGCGTGCTCTTGAATTCGGCATTGATGGCCGACAGATGTTTAGTGAAAACCGCGGTCGTGCCACTGGAATCGGCGCGTACTACGACGGTAATCGGCGTGTCAGGAAGCTTTACACCAGGGTTGGCTGCAGCAATCTTAGGGTCATTCCATTTAGTGATCTTGCCAAGAAAGATGTTAGGATAAACATCACGTGGCAACTTTAGTCCTTTGGGGTTGCCCGGAATGTTGTAGGTGACGATGATTTCTCCTGCGGTCATCGGCAGAAGTTGCACCCCTTCAGAAACCTTGGCCATGTCTTCCGTTTTCATCGCCGAATCGCTCGCAGCGAAATCGACCGTTTTATTTAAGAAGTCCTGTACACCGGCGCCGCTACCCTTGGACTGATAATCCACGACGAGATTAGGGTTTGCTTTGTTAAGGTTCTTAAACCAGCTGAGGTAGATCGGCGCAGGGAAACTCGCGCCGGAACCAGTCAGCCGGACTCTGTCTGCGAAAGAGGGAGAAGATGTGGTTAACGTAACAACGGCAACAAGAACAGTGTATAGAAATGGCTTTTTCATGAATGCTCACCTATATATGATAGTGACGTTTCCCCGAAAACCGGACAGCTTGAAACTATAGACAGGCCGCTTCGGTGGTTTGCACTGCTGCTTGAGCTTGTGTAGCTAGCTCACACCCAAGTCCGCGTAGTTCTCCTTCCACATGTAGAACGTGGCCCTCCGACACGCTGATCTGTCGGCACATATCGACCGCCGGCTGCCGCTGTCGGCCAGCCGAAATGCATTGATGATCTGCTCCTTTGAGAATCTCGACTTCTTCATCACTGATCCTTGCCCCTCGGGGTCTTGGGAAGCCACTCTATCTCCAGTTCTCACCGCTACCAATCTTCCGGAAGAACATCAATAGCTTTTAGATTCTATGTAGCATTTGTTACGTAAATATTACAATTTGCAAAAACATTAATTTGACTAGGGATATTTTCCTAATTCGATGGTTTTAATATGCTGAATGCGAGGGAACGCTGCCCGGAGTACACGCGTAACCCAGTTGCGCTGAAAATGATTGTTCCGGAAATTTTCCCTGACTTACCTTTTTGGCACTCCCCAACAAGTCCTTCGAAATCAGGCATGTCTGAGCGTGGCAACAGCATCTAGCACTTTTTCCATCCAGTGCTCGTCGTGGGGATGGATAACCAGAACCCGGAAGCCGAGTTCGTCTCCTTCCATCTTCACGCCCTCCGAGTCATCGACATGAAGGTCGATACCAAAGGCTGGCGGAAACTTCGAAGGTAAGCGCTGGAGGTAGTGCCAGTTTAACGCGCGGTGGTGACGGTTCCCGTTAACGACGCCGTCGATGCGAATACCGTGAAGTAAGAACCAGCGTTGGATGTAAGCGGATGATCGTCCAGAACTCGTATATATCCAGACGCTGCAATCACGGTGACGCAACTCGCGAAATAACCTTTTGGTCCCACGGCGTAACGGTTCGCCCAGCCACTGATGAATGAAGGTAGGGAACAGGCTTGTTTCAATCGGTACTTTGCAGCAATGGCTGGTCAGTGTGTCGTCGAGATCGAACGACACACGAATGCGATACCGCCATCGAGAGGCATTCGCAATCGAATGGGTGGATGACTTCATAATTTCTTACAATGCGGTAGATAGCGAAATAATAAGGCTTTTGTTGCAAAAAAATGTAAGGTAGAACTATGCGTGTATTGGGTCCCGCCTATGTATATTGAGTAAATAAAATAGGATTCATCGCCTTTCTTATTTTGCCGCATATGTTTGTGGAGCCACCAATCGCCCCCCAAGGAACTTGATTATAGTTATAGCAGCTGATTTGTAATTGTCGAATGGCCTCAATAAAAAAGTGGGTATGCGTTAGCTTGTCCCGGCATTGACACTCCCTTCATTTCTCACTCTCTATAAATAATTTCTATATAGAGAGCAATTCCATGAATATGAACCCGCAAGAATCGGCCATTAGCCTCGCCGCGTGCGGCAAGTTAATAGCACTCGGATTAGCCGCAATAGGGGTTGATTTATTGATAATTAAAGCCTTTACATCCACTATTTTCAGTAGGCAATAGGTGGATTTTTTTATGGTAGGCGTAGTTGCTTTAGTGGGAAAGGGAATAGGGATGTTGACCCACCCCTTTCGACATTACACGTCAGCACTTCCTGGTGAGATATTTTGGGACCATCTAGGATTACTGGGGCGACTTCTTGTGACGAATCGGGTCGCGAAGGACTGTAGCACCACTCCGTTAAGCATGCTTCCGAGCAATAGTTTCATGTGGGTACCACAAAAGCACCCCCACACGGAACCCAAGTCCTACGTAACTTATTGAATAAACTAAATGTATTAGTTCATCCGTGGTGCGGGAGGGTCAATCGAATTAATGATATAAGAGCATGTGAAATATAAGATTGATTATCAAGTGCTAATGTACATACCGTCATAAATACCGTCAATTGTTAGTTACTGCCTGCCTGGAAGGCAAGGGAAAAGTCGCTATCCATTCCAGTCAAAATACATTCAGAAGTATAAATTCAAGAATACTTACGCCCGTTGGGCGGGGCTCGACGTGTGCTATTATGCAGCGCGCATGAGCTTAGGGGATACCTGTCTTTGCCTTTATCTGAATCTTCAGCCATTCGACCAGAAGCCCAAACGTGAATGAAGCCGAGGGCATGAGAATCGTAGCTTTTGCCTTGCGCCAAATGGTGTCATCTTGGATAGAAGAAAGAAAATCATGCCCATCCCACGTGAGGCGAGCTACCATGACCTCCATATCTACATACAGGGGAGCACCAGCGCGATGGCGCGGATTTCCCTCAAGCAGACCGGATTCAATCAATAATTCTACATGCTCATCAATGGTGTCTTGATCGGACTCAGGGAATTGCACTCTGTATGGGCGCACGTTAGCCGGTGATGCCTCTACATGCAAAAGGATTTCTCGGATTAAATCAAAGTCACGTTTCATTTTCTTTCGGTAAGCCCTTGGAACTTCAATTCCACGCTTTCAGATAAAAAAACTTTCGGATGAAGGCGGGTTGAGGGCCCAGAGGGTCTTTAGACCCCCCGGGTAATGCTAGAGAAAAAGTTGCACGATGAACGCTAACACTGAAAGTGTTTGTGCCACCGACAACTTCACCTCTACCGAGATCCTAACCATATGCTTACGCCTTTAGGGTAGGCCCGTACCGGTACAGGCAAATTTCACCTGGATTTATATTCACGCCCTGGCCGGGCGCTAGCTCTCCGCGTATCGCGAATGGCGTTGAGCGATTCGGCGTGAAGCTACCATTACTGATCTTTGGTGTCGCGGTTGCCTCAGTCTCGGATATGACTAGGTTATCCTCCCTCAGGAGGGCCCGGCCTTCCGTTGTCCAAGGCCGCGTCCAGATTTCAGGGCCAATAGCTTTCTTAACCTTAAGCCATGCAGTTACACGGCAAACGGGGAGTACTAATCCCCTAAGCGCAATTGTTCAGGCTGTAAGCCTGTCGCGCCTGATTGAAAATCACAGGTTACGGATAAGCTAGTCAAGCGGATAAAATAAAACCCGCCGAAGCGGGTTGGGGTATTGCTAAGATGCTAGTTTTTGCTTTTGTCTTCCACTGCCTTTCCGTTGAATGCCTCTAATGCTTTATTGGCTATAACAGGCGGAACAGTGCCCCTATTTGTTTGTCCTAATAGATACTTAGGGAATTTCGTTGTAATATAAGTTTGACTTAGCCATCCTCTAAATAAGCCAAGGCAGGAGTCTGGGTATGCAAATGCTGGCTGTGGGTTGCTCTTGGATTGCGGATAATATAGAGGATATTCGTGATCGTATTGGATACGATCCCCGTGCTCGCCTTCCAGGTTATTTTCCAGAGAGCTGCCGTTCTGTCTTCAGAACCACAACCGCTTCCCGCCGTGCCTGTGGGCTTACCACTTTCGTGAGACCACATCCTTCAATGCAGCATTGTCGAGCAGTGCATCAGCCAGCAGTCGTTTGAGCTTATTATTCTCTGCTTCCAGCGCCTTAAGCCGCTTGGTGTCAGAGACTTCCATGCCGCCAAACTTGGCCTTCCACTTATAGTACGAGGCATCGGAATACTTTATGTCGGTAGGTTGGTTCTGTAAGAATGCGCAACTAGCTGTAATCTACTTCATAGGTCAGCCTTAGAAGCCTGTGGAGCCCGCCGAGGTTTAACAGGATATTGAATTCCCCTGATGCCTTCGGCTACCGGTTATTAAATGGCGGCGAGTTGGATTCGGCAAACCCCATAGCCGGGCATGAATCGGCATTTCAGCCGTCTTTTAACCTTTTGGGTTCTGACCTTAGTGGACGTCAATATTGATCCTTCCGTATCTCCTATGCAATTCCCTTCCATCTCATACTGTACCTCCTTAGGTCCAGTTGAAACTTGGCAGATCATTTGCTACAAGTCCGTACAATTTTATTTGTTCACTGCAGGAAATGCGAAGAAAGCTTGACAAAATACTCTCGGATCAGTACCGTATCTATGGGGAATAATGGTTTGTCCGATAATAAGCCATTTCGGCCCTTACCCATTCGTCCAGCAGCAAGGTAGCAATGGACTCTGAACACCTGTCCATCGGCGCAATGCCGGTTTATTTAAGGACTCTGACCATTCGTCCGGTAGCAAAAAGGACTCTGACTATCCGTCCGATATTGATCTAATCAATTGGAACAGGAGAATCAAAATGGCAACGACACTCGGCACAAAGGCAAAAGATACTTTTGCGGTTTTATCCCCGTTTGGTTTATTGGCCGTTGGTGCGCCAATAAGCACCGTAAAGGCAGACAATCTTCCTGATCATTCAGCTAGTCAGACTGCAGTACCCCAAGTGAACATAGCGTTTTGGCGAAGCGTTTTGGTGGTTAATGTCGTAAACAGGAAATACTAATACAGACTGTATGGAAGGCAAGCTTGGATGTCGCAGTACGCATACAGATTTGCCTGTCATCTTCCGCTTACTGGCGTGCCCGTGAACGAAAGTGTGAGATCGCCATTCAGTTATCTTAAAAACCGCCGACCACTTTCACGGCATCATTAAATCGCGTCTTTCCATATTATGCTATCTTTAAGGTTAAACCAAGAAATAGGATATTGCATGATGATAGACGCCTCCTATTTTAATGATGAGGATGCGCTTTTCAAAAGCGCTTTTGAGCATTCTGCCATAGGAATGGCGCTCGTTGGACTGGACGGGGACTGGCTGAAAGTCAATTCCGCCCTATGCCGCATTGTGGGTTATGAAAAAGAAGATCTGCTGGCAACGAATTTCCAAACGATAACCCATCCGGACGATGTCGACATCGATTTGAAGCTCGTGAAGCAGTTGGTGAACAACGAGATCACTTTTTTTAACCTCGAGAAACGTTATTTCCACAAAGAAGGACATGTCGTCTGGGTGCTCCTGACTATCAGCTTGATCCGGAATCCAGACCAAACGCCGCGCTTTGTCATCTCCCAGGTCCAGGATATTTCAGCGCGAATGAAGGCGGAGGCCGAATACAAAGCATTGCTAATGGAAAACCGCATGCTCATGCAGAATTTGTTCGAGGTTCAGGAAAAGGAACGCCGCTATCTTGCCCGCGAGTTGCATGATGAACTGGGTCAATGGCTTACTGCTATCGATGCGGAATCCCAAACGATTTCCCGACGAGCCGACAGGCATCTTGATCTTCAGGTCAGCGCTGAAACTATAAGTGGAAGCGTAAAAAAAATGCATGGGGTGATCCGTAGCATGCTGCGCCAATTGCGTCCTGCCTTGCTGGATATTCTGGGACTGACGGATAGTCTGCGAGATCTGCAGAAACAGTGGAGGATGTATCACCCGGATACACTTTGTGAATTCTC
>NZ_FMVD01000017.1:0-46111 GCF_900101945.1 Nitrosospira sp. Nsp13
TTCCATTCATTTTTGTCGGCACGCCAGTATAGGGGATGATATCTCTTGTTTGATTTGACCCAGTCCAATCCTTCTGAAAGCCATAATACTGGGTTTTCGTACCCGCCTGCTTCAATGAACTGAAGATATTCGCCATTTGTGACGAGACGCGTCGCAAGCGAATAGGGTTGTATAAACTGTTTATGCCTAGGAGATTCGTTGTCGTAGCTAAAGCCTTCTCCTTCAAATCCGATTTCCACGAGTCCGCCTGTGAATTGATGCCACTCTAATAGAGGCAGGTTTGCACCTGGACAAGATGGGGAGTCTGGCGAAAAGGATCGATAGCTTGGATATAACGGATTCTGCGAGAATAAATGCTTAATATCCGTGAGAATGAGTTCCTGATGTTGTTGTTCATGATGCATGCCAAGGACGATCAACATCCGCAACATTTCGTCCTGCTCGGCTAAGACCAGTACTCCACCCATGCGAGCATCTACGTTCTGGCAGTATTTACGGATCTCTCCCAGTGCAGGGCGCGTGAATAACCCGCGCTTCGGATCCGGGTGCGTTTTACCAGCCTTGTCATAAGAACTGAACATAGGTGCAAAGTGTTCATGAAACGGCTTATAAGGTTTCTCATAATGCTGCAGCACAAAAGTCTCAAAGAACCAAGCGATATGACCAAGATGCCATTTGACTGGACTTGTTTCTTCCATGGATTGCACACAGCAGTCCTCATCCTGCAAGAAATTAATTAAGGCTAGCGTACGATTCCGAATTTCGTGATATTTGAAATAAAGGGGAGAATCCGTCATGATAAGCAGGCCATGCAACAATATATTTTGATTATAAGAATCGAGGAACTCCGACCAGAAAGAAATGCCTCCTCTCTATCTCCACCAGCGGATTGTTTACGGGCAGAATGACTCAGGACATAGAACTTTGAAGTGGCAATAGCTGATCAGCTCCGAAAAAATGTAGCCAGCAACAATGTTAGTTTTCGATGAAACTTGCCTAGAGAAATTTTAAAGAGACGTTAATTTGGAATGGAGAGTGGGCCAAGTTCTCTTCTCTTCCACCCCAACAGAGTTACCGGCGTGCTCTGATCATAGACCATCATGAGGATTGCGCAGCGACCGCAGTTCTACGCAGGCGACGTCTTCCGGCGCATCGAAAGAATATCGGCCCAGCCTGTTGAGTCTGTGATCCCTCCCCCCTCATCCTCGCTATGGCGCTAAACCGTGGAGGGACCGTTTCGCGCACTAAGTGCCGTGCTCCCCAACGGCCTCAATAAATTACGGCAGGACGTCATTCAGACCTTCATCCGAGCAGGCGAGCAGGCGAGCAGGCGAGCACTCCACGATGACAGCCGCAGCTTCACCCACTTGCACTTTCGATCGAATCCTTACGAACAACCGTACTGGATGAAGGTTGAATTATCTTAGTAGGGTTTTGTTCCGTAGTAAGAATGCACTGTGTTTTGCCAAGTGGGGTCCGCCATATTCGGCCAATTATCCTTATCGAATCCAGGGGCAGATTCGAGGCTCTTCTTCTCCACATTGAGCAAAAAGCGCTTGTTCACGGTATCGAGTTTCAGCGCACTCCAGGGTACGGCGAACAGTTTGTCGGCAATACCGAGAAATCCGCCAAAAGATAACACCGCATAAGCGATTCTGCCGTTATTCACGTCCAGCATGATTTCCTTGATATCGCCCAGGTCTTCATCCTTCTGATTGTAAACGTCATTCCCGATGAGCGTATCGGCACCCATTAATCGGGGCCCGGGGCCTTTTTCGTCGTAATTTTTGTACATACCGTAGGTATCGCGATCTTCGTAGCTCATGGTTGTCTCCTGTGAAAGTAATATTTGAAAAATACTGCTACTGCTGCCTACCCAGAAAAAGTAATCCGTTCGATAGCTGGGTATCTATCCGAGGTGCATATTCAAGAAGAGTCCGGTATTGTTCTTTAATCCTCCACTAATGCCTCTTTGCGCTCGGCCATTTCAAGGCCAAGTTCCTCTAGATCCATATTCGACTTTTGCACCTTGGGGAACATTTCATTCTGCTCTTCTTCGACATGATGATTAATATATTCACCTAACACGGTGACGACCGCGTCATACATCGGATCCGAGGCTGCCATGGACTGGATTTGTGCGATCAGGTCCTTAGCCGACGTATGTTCTACCATCGCTTCATTCATTAACTCGTCATCATCAATGGCTTCACGCACCGCCGGGTAGAATATTTCCTCCTCCAGCTGCGCATGTACAGTCAGTTCTTTACAGATCTGCGTCGCAAGCTCTTCTTTTCCTTCCTCATCATTCTTTTTGCTGAGCTTTTCGAATTCCTTGAATAGCTTTTTGACCTTGTTGTGATCCTCGGTCAGGAGCTTGATAGCGTTATTTTTCGTCACGCGTGTGGTTGTGCTACGCGCGGTAGTTTTCCCTGAAGTAGTGCTTCCGGTCGTGGACATGATCCTCACTCCTATAATATTAAAAAAAAACTTCAGCTTTGGCTTCAAGGATTAGCGCTTGTCACCGAAAGATGCTTGTATCTGTTGCGCATGTTCAAGATGCGAGACCAAGGCGGGACGCACCTTGACCAGCAGAGTTTTCAACTCTTCATTCTTTACGTTGGGCACCAGCTGATTGTCAGCCACATCGATTACCTGCTGGTGAAGCTTAACTTCGCCGTCGATATAAGCCTTGTCGAATTCGTTACCGCTTAGCCCATTTAATTTAGCGAGGTTTTTCTTGCCATCCGATTTCAGGCTCTTGCTAATCGCATTGTCCTGTGGCGTTACCTTGAGTTTGGCTACTAATTCCGTCGCCTGCTTGTTAACGTCGGTGTGCTCGCCAATCATCCGGTGAGCGTAGGCGTGGACATCTTTATGGGATGCTTTCTTCTTTGCAAGATTGCCCGCGTCGATATCAACCTGGTTGGCCGTAACAACGATGTGAGCAATTTCGGCATCATTAAGGCCACCCTTCTTACTGGCGTCTTCCGCCATGGCTGAAAATGCCGGCAGCATCATACCGATTGCTAATATAAGTAATCTTTTCACTCTTTCCTCCTTTTATTAATGCGATACGAAAATTGACTTCTCAACAAAATGCTAGGGGGGATAATGTAATAGATGCCTCAGGACGTCAGTGCGATAGCAGACATTCAAGTAAAAGATATTTACAGGGTCGCACTGCTGCAACATAGGCGAACTAGGCATGCGAAAAGCCTCATCAGCTAAGCGCGGATATCTCGTCTAAAACGTTCATCTTCCTTACTAATGACCGCGTAGCTCTCGCCTGCGCGCTCCTCCAATTCCGTCCAGTTTATGACGATCAGGTAACCGTGCCGATATTGGATCGCGCCTATTGTTTCTAGTTTTTGTGCATAGGCGGCCAATGATGCAATCAATGGGAAAATACAGGTGGGTTATGCGGATATTGGGTTAATAGATTCCTTCCCCGACGGGGTATGTTCACGAGTTCGAGATCAGGCAGCAGACGGTCATAATCTGCCAGGGGTAAGCTAGCCACAATCCGGTTTTGCTTCGGACTGTTAATCCGCAGGCCCCAGGTTCGAGCCGTGGTCGGGGAACCATTAAATCAAGTAGTTGATAGTCCTATGGATTGCTTCATTATTTCATTGCTACTATATTGCTACTTTCCAACACCTCTTTCACGGTCGAAAAGATAATTCGTAGTACAGCGAAGTTGGTGAAAAAGTATTTCGTTTCTATCTCTCCTCCTCCAAATCTACAGAAATTCTGTTTTACTCTGCTCTCAGGAATTCTTCCAAGTATTGGTATACGCTTCATAACTGACGGCCCGTAAAGCCCCATTCGGCGTAGCTTTGAGTCGAATTTCGATCTCTTAAATTCAGCCCGTTCCCAGTCTGGAGTCGTAAAAGAGGTGGCGTATATAGCTGAAAATCGTCACGTAATTTTTCCACGTGATTGATTTGTTCCCTGTTTGAGCTGCCCGACTTAGAAATCGGTGCCCATCTGTTCCTAAGAGTTTCCCTTAGTATAAAACCGGGGTTTCCCCGATATACTTGCAGTATTGACTTAATTAGAATTGAAGCCATTTTCATTCTATTTGTTTTCATTCCCTATCATGAAAACAAAATTAGGCAATATTTTTGCGGCGTTATCGCTGGTGGGCCTGCTCGCCTCGCTGAGCCCTTTTGCGACCGCAGCTGAGCCTCTTGACACCCCTGAGATTCGCGCAGCCGCTCAGAAAGCCGTTACCCGCAGCGACCATGTGGCCGTGGCGAAACTCTATGAAGATGCCGTCCAGCAAATGCAGGTCAAAGTGAAGGAACAAAAGGAACTGCTTGAGCACTATGAGAACAAAAGCTACCTCTATGGCAGGCAGGCACAACACCTGCAATCGCATGCCGAAGCGTTAGTACGCCATTACGAGCAGACTGTTAGCGCAGACATACAACTGGCTGGTTTGCATCGGCAGATAGCTTCGAAACTCAGTGAAAATTATGCTTCGTCCCGCAATCAGGCGCTGAACCGGTAAGTTTCCAACCGCTATGAATATCCGCTGAGGCTTAGCGTACGATTTTTCCGTTTCGTGGACTTGCCCTATTAAGGGCATTTGCTCTAACAACAAATAATTTATTCCTTCAGCGTGCCTCATCGGCACGCTGCGGCTCGCTGTTATCGGTGTACCAACGCACAGTGGCGGATTGCAGCGGCACAATTCGGGGTGACACCACCGATCCCTTCCCATTCTTCAAGCAACTCGTGGACTCTGCCTTCATCGGGTGCCTCTACCATCACCATTGGAAATCTTGACAATGCCTTCCCATTTTCTAGCGCACGCACTCTCAGCACTAGGTATTACATCGCTACTCTTCCTCCTGAACAGCGTATTGGTAGCATACGCTCCATAGTAGCCGATCCCACATTACATCCGATCCAAAACAGCAATCGACATGCAGCACTTCTTTGAACCGTCGCCATTTGAAATCTGGCATTCGATGGTCTACCCGGAAAAACCCAGTAGTGCACCACGATTCTTATTTTTTTCAACAAAGCCGCATCAGAGCCGAATTCTCGGCGAGTTGGCTTACAGCCCCATTATGGCATTCCCGCGCGTGGTCAGTGTCAACGAGCAAGATCCCAATGAATATAAAACAATTTACTAAATTTTCTAATGTTGTCCTTGCATTGCTCCTGATAGCGATAGGGGCATTGGTATTTCATTCTGTGAGCATTCAGGATGAGATTTACAACAATGAGGGGCATCGATTCCGTGCACTTCTGCTCGCAGATGAGATGCTGCAAAGCTCGGATGACCTTACCCGCATGTCACGTACATATGTGATTACCGGGGAACCCATCTATGAGCACTATTTCAATGTAATATTAGATATCCGCAAGGGCCTTCGGCCGCGCCCACTGAATTATTCCGCCACATACTGGCACCTTGTGTCAGCAGGAAAAATCCCTTTTGTCGAACAGGGCGAGACTATTTCCTTGCTGGAGAGGATTCGTCGAGCAGATTTCAGCAACGAGGAATTTACGTTGGTTGAGAAATCCCTCGAGCGCTCCAATGAGTTGGTTAAACTTGAAAGACAAGCAATTGCGGCGATTAAAGGACTTTATGACGACGGGCAGGGTAATTTTACGGTACGTGGTAGACCCGATAGAGAATTTGCCATTGGTCTGTTGTTTGGTCAGCGCTTTATTGCCAATAAAGCAGAAATTATGGAGCCAATTCAGCAATTCATGGACTCATCCAATGAGCGCATGCAGGCCGAAACGGATCTCTGGCTGAAACTTCTCGAGCGTCAGGGTATGATGAAAATAGCGCTCATTTTTATCGCTGTGCTTGCTACGATGGCTATTATCTTTTACACCCGCCGCGGCATATTGCAGCCTTTGGCGGAGCTTGGCCGCCAAGTCGCGGGCACCACCCGAGGTACCCGCCCCAGTCATTACGGCGAGGCTGCCAGCAATGAGGTGGCAGCACTCAGCGAAGCGTTAGTCCTGGCGGACGCAGAAAAAAAACAACTTCTTGAAAATGAACGTATTGCCAGAAATGAGGTAGAGCGGGCCAGTCAGCTTAAGGACGAGTTTTTGTCAACCCTCTCCCATGAACTCAGGACACCATTGAACGCAGTTCTGGGATGGTCACAGCTCATGCTGAGCGGAAACGTAAAGCAAGAAGACATTCATCGAGGCCTGGAAACTATTGAGCGAAATGCGCGCGCCCAAAATAAGCTCATTGAAGATCTTCTTGAAATGAGCAGCATCATCTCGGGGAAAGTACGGCTTGAAATGCAGCGATTAGACTTAGCCAACATCGTGGATGCAGCGATTGAGTCGATGAAGCCAGCCGCGCAAGCCAAGGAAATTATCCTGCAAAAAAAAATTGACCAACGAGTAAACCCGATCGTAGGAGACTCCAACCGGCTCCAGCAGATCTTCTGGAACCTCCTTTCCAACGCGATAAAATTTACGCCCAAGGGCGGTAAAATAGAAATTATCGTTGAGCAGATAGGCTCGCATCTCGAAATAAGCATTCATGACTCGGGCCTGGGTATATCGCCCAAATTTATGCCCTATGTGTTTGATCGCTTCCGGCAAGCCGATGCCTCACTTACGCGGCAATATGGCGGTTTGGGTCTAGGCCTTGCCATAGTCAAGCAGTTAGTGGAGCTGCACGGCGGCAGTGTTCGGGCCGAGAGTGCCGGGGAGAATAAAGGGTCCTCGTTTATTGTATACCTGCCGCTTACCACCGCTAGCGATAGAGTGATAAATGCGCCGTTGTCCTTGCCGCAAAATCCCTCCGACAGGGAAAACTTTTCGCTTTCAGGAGTAAACGTGTTAGTAGTTGACGACGAGCTGGACGCCCGTGAGCTTATCAAACAAATTCTCGCTCACTGCCAAGCCAGTGTGACCACGGCCGCGAGCGCAACAGAAGGGCTGCAACTCTTAAGGCTTAACAAACCGGATGTGCTGATCAGCGACATCGGCATGCCGGACAAGAATGGGTACCAGTTCATTCATGAGATCAGAAGTCTTCCTCCTGAGAGCGGCGGCAAAACACTCGCCATCGCACTCACGGCATTTGCTCACTCAGAAGACCAGATCAATGCAATAAACGCTGGTTTTCAGACGCACGTTACCAAACCGGTGGAAGGGAGGGATTTGATTGCAACTATTTGTAGCTTGGTTGGAAGATAGTAAGAATTGAGTTAGCCTGTTCATGTGTGTGGTTCGGAGACGTCGTTTCAAACAAAATGGCGCGATGGGCACCGAGGACAGAAGAGCATTCCGGTGGATTATGCTGTCGCGGAAATCAATGAATCAATGGGGTCAGACTCGATTGATTATAAGCTAGTGATGCGATATAGTCGGCTCTTCTCCCTGAAATAAAGGATTGTGATGGCCCGCTTGTCCAGATTTATCCTTCCCGGCCAACCGCAACACGTCATCATGCGTGGCAATAATCGAACTGAGATTTTCTGTGCAGAAGCAGATTATCTTTTCTTTCTTGAGAAGTTACGGTCGGCCAGCAAAAAACACAACTGTGATATTCATGCTTACGTGCTGATGACCAACCACGTACACTTACTTGTCACACCCCACGAAGAGCAGGGCCTGAGCAAAGCCTTACAAATGCTAGGGCGTTACTACGTACAATATTTCAATCATTGCTACCAGCGCACGGGCACACTGTGGGAAGGGCGTTACAAAGCCACTCTGATTGATACCGAGGCGTATTTATTGACTTGCATGCGTTACGCAGAACTTAATCCAGTGCGTGCAGGCATGGTAAAGCACCCCTCCGAATACCGTTGGTCAAGTTATGGCTATAATGCCTTGAACCAGGCTAACAATTTGATAACACCACATCCTGAATACCGGCGTTTGGGAAATAATGACGAGGAGCGCCGGAATGCATACCGGCAATTGTTCAAGCACCATATATCTAAAGAGAACATTAACGCGATCAGAGAGGCGACAAATAAAGCTTGGGTATTGGGAGATGACCGGTTCAAGCGAAGTATTCAAGAGAAATTGAAGAGACGAGTAGAGCCCACGGCCAAGGGTGGGGATAGGAAATCAGAACAATTCAAGATCAATCGAGTCTGACCCCGTTGATCCGCTCGTAGAGTCTGCCAAAGCGCTCTTCTACCGCATTCCAGTCAATCTTGCCCGCCAGCCGGTACAGAACATGACGTTGATCCAGTAGCTGCTCCAGGCGCAGGCGGAACAGGTCATCACAGGTGCTTGACTCTTGCTTTTTCGGCTTCATGAATTCACCAGAAATCAGGGGGAAATAACCCCAATTCTGGCAAATTCTTCATCCGTTGTATACTCCTGGATCCCAATATCGGCGCGGGTTAAATGGGTATTTCAGGGGCGACGATTTAGGTTCAATCAAGCAGCGGTCTTCGTGGCGCGCGTAGCATCGCCGCACCCGGCCGTGGGTTAATTCTCGCTGCCAGGTGCTAGGAAATAGGAAAAAAGATCGTAGCCGATACTGGCGACTTCGCGGAAATCGCCACTAAGACGTAGGGCGCAAAAGCGGGCGTTTACGCTGCATGTCATTTCGCTGTACGTCATTTCGCTATACGTCCCAAAGAAGCGGGGCCGTTTTCAGGACAGGGCGCTCTGGTTATTGCCCGGCAGCTTCTTCCCCCGCGCCATGAAACTGACCAGACCCAACCCGGCCAGCATCAGGGCGTATGAGGCGGGTTCGGGAACGGACAATGCAATTACCTGCCCCTGATTATTGATCCCCAAAGCATCGTAGACCCTATCTGGGAGATCCGCAAACGAAGTCAGATCGGTCATCCCCATGCCATCGGGACCGGTTATGAAGGCGTGCCGGGCGCCTCCGGTTGCATCGGACCATCCCACCACCTGTCCGGAATCGTTGATACCAGAAGCGTAGCTGTAAGATCCGCCCAGGGTGCCAAGATCGGTCATCCCCATGCCGCCGGGACCGGTTATGAAGGCGTGCGTCTCGCCTCCGGTTGTAGCGGAGTATCCCGCCACCTGTCCGGAATCGTTGATGCCGGAAGCGACGCTGAAATTACCACCCAGGGTGCCAAGATCGGTCATCCCCATGCCGTCGGGACCGGTTATGAAGGCGTGACCCTCGCCTCCGGTTGTATAGGACCATCCCACCACTTGTCCGGAATCGTTGATGCCGGAAGCGGAGCTGGAAGACCCGCCCAAGGTGCCAAGATCGGTCATCCCCATGCCGCCGGGACCGATTATGAAGGCGTGGTAGCCGAAATCTCCGGTTGTACGGTACCATCCCACCACCTGTCCGGAATCGTTGATGCCGGTGGCGGAGCTGGAAGACCCGCCCAGGGTGCCAAGATCGGTCATCCCCATGCCGCCGGGACCGGTTATGAAGGCGTGCCTCTCGCCTCTGGTTGTAGCGGACTCTCCCACCACCTGTCCAGAATCGTTGATGCCGTAAGCTGCGCTGAAAGACCCGCCCAGCGTGCCCAGATCGGTCATCCCCATGCCGTCGGGACCGGTTATGAAGGCGTGCCTCTCGCCTCTGGTTGTAGCGGACTCTCCCACCACCTGTCCGGAATCGTTGATGCCGTAACCGTTGCTGAAAGACCCGCCCAGCGTGCCAAGATCGGTCACCTTGCCGTCAGGATTCACGATGACTGGAACTTCACGAAAAGCTTGAGCGAAGGCCGGAGACGCAAAGCCAACGCTAATGCCAAGGGCTGGCGCAAGGATCAGGATTAAACTGCGGGTTCCAAAGGGGCGGATCGTTTTCATGGAAGGGCGCTCCGGTAAGAGATTGAGGGTCATCTGGTCACTCTATACTTCGGTCACGATATAAAGTAAATAGTACTTTTGATTTCTTGCTTTGGTAGATACTCTGTTCGCTATCAAAAGGATCAATGGGGTCAGACTAATAATAGGATCAATGGGGTCAGACTCGATTGATTATAAGCTAGTGATGCGATATAGTCGGCTCTTCTCCCTGAAATAAAGGATTGTGATGGCCCGCTTGTCCAGATTTATCCTTCCCGGCCAACCGCAACACGTCATCATGCGTGGCAATAATCGAACTGAGATTTTCTGTGCAGAAGCAGATTATCTTTTCTTTCTTGAGAAGTTACGGTCGGCCAGCAAAAAACACAACTGTGATATTCATGCTTACGTGCTGATGACCAACCACGTACACTTACTTGTCACACCCCACGAAGAGCAGGGCCTGAGCAAAGCCTTACAAATGCTAGGGCGTTACTACGTACAATATTTCAATCATTGCTACCAGCGCACGGGCACACTGTGGGAAGGGCGTTACAAAGCCACTCTGATTGATACCGAGGCGTATTTATTGACTTGCATGCGTTACGCAGAACTTAATCCAGTGCGTGCAGGCATGGTAAAGCACCCCTCCGAATACCGTTGGTCAAGTTATGGCTATAATGCCTTGAACCAGGCTAACAATTTGATAACACCACATCCTGAATACCGGCGTTTGGGAAATAATGACGAGGAGCGCCGGAATGCATACCGGCAATTGTTCAAGCACCATATATCTAAAGAGAACATTAACGCGATCAGAGAGGCGACAAATAAAGCTTGGGTATTGGGAGATGACCGGTTCAAGCGAAGTATTCAAGAGAAATTGAAGAGACGAGTAGAGCCCACAGCCAAGGGTGGGGATAGGAAATCAGAACAATTCAAGATCAATCGAGTCTGACCCCATTGATCGATCCGCTCTTTATCGCCTCAAGATCGCCCCGTCTCTCATGCTTACCCATGTCTCGATAACCCCCACTTAGTTCGGTTACCAACAATTTGAGCAACCTATCCTCTTGATGCACTCCTTCGATTACTTTTTTATTGAGGCAATTCGGCAATTGCTAGCAAAAATTTTTTTCGATGCGGTGCTATAGTTAATTAGAATTGTATTTACACTGTGGGGCGTCATAGATCTCTGCTGTGAGTATGGAAGTAGCAAATTACTCCGAATACTAATTTGTGGCGACGTAATGAAGAAAATTCTTTGGGTGTCTATCCTGACAGCGGCATCAGAATATGGGAGTAATCAGATGCGAAAACTAGTTATCGTTCTTTCACTTATTTTTTTTAATTCGGGATGCACCACGGTTCTTACACATGAGCGCCTAATAGTGGGTAATCAGCCCCTTGAACCGGGATTTAGCTACTATTTACCACGACAACAATTCACAGTGACGGCAACCTATGAGTTGCGGGAATGTCCAAATGCTGCCGGCGATGCTGCTGCGGCTAGCCGTCCCTTGATCATTAGTCAATCAACCTCCATTGCTGAAACACCGGTAGCAGATCCCGCGGAACTCTATTCGATTCCCATAAAAACTATGACGTCACTATGGAAAACGACTACTTTGGTAGGGACAGTCTACGATAACCAAACATTGCATACTTTTGGAGCAACGGTTGATGACCGAAGCGGGGAAATTATAAAAAGTACCGTCAATACGGCCATTACTGTGGCCAAAATGGTAATTGGAGTTCCTGCCGCAACCAATGCTCCGCAGCTTTGTCGGCCAGAAATATATAAGGCGCTGGATACATTACGCGCAGGCAAGACAAAACTTCTCGATCCTACTTTAGATGAAAAAACTCGTGCTGGATGGGTTGCGGCAATGGTATCGGCTAGAACCATTCTCCAGATTATCGAAGTTTATGTTTTTGATCCTACTATTTCAAACCTTGAACAAACCTTCACACCTGCTCCTGACAAATTGGTTTCATGGTTCGCTAATGCAGCACTTATTTCTACCGCCAATTCAAATGATCGTGATGCATACGACCGTACGCTGAAAACGGTCATGCATATCCGCGATAAACCTACTGATCTGGTCGCTCTTCCAAAGGCCTTGATTGGCCAGGGTGTTATCTATAAAGAGCCTGCCCCCATTGTATTGTTAGTATGCGCAGGACTCTGTACCGGTGCTAAGCCCAAAGTCCTCGCAACACTAATGACTCAAGCTGCTCAATTTGGTCGCTACGCCGTTATTCCCTTGGAAAATGGGACATTCCAAAAGAATAATCTCGCACTCACCTTTGCATCTAATGGCCGACTTGAAAGCTTTACCTATGGAAATGAGAGTCGCCTGGAAAAAATCGCTACTGCCATATCCGGAACTGCCACTTCAGTCGAGAGCTTTTTGGCCAAGAAAAAAACTGCTGATGAAGCTGCTGCCACGGCAGCAGCTGGTGCGGAACTAAAGACGCTTAAATCTGAAACAGAGCTTTTGAAAGCAAAAGCAGACAAAATTGAAGCTGAGGCACGTCTTCTAAATTTAGGTGGCGTTAGATGAAGTTTATCTTTATCTTTTTTGCAAGTCTGATTGCATTGACTGTCCCTATGTCAGTAATGGCCAGCGGTAATGCACCTCTTATCATCAAACCACTATGCCCACCAGGATATAAGCCATCGACAACAGGCAATAAAGATATTTGCGTCGAGGGTGATCCATGGTCCCTTGAATTCTTCCGCTCGGTTGTTCCTATCCTAGTTGATGGTAAGCGCATATGTACTGGTTCGTCCATGGGAGATGGTTTAATAATAACGGCAGCACACTGCGTTATTGAGACACTCGGCACTGAAGTGGAGGTAATCAGTGCCTCTCGGGTGACTATTGCAAATATAGAAGGAAAGGTTTTTCCCCTCATTATGGCACCCCAGGTCCCAAGGGAGATGTTGTTATCTTGTCTTCCGAAGTGTCCTGATCTAGCCTATGACTTTGCCTTATTACGAGTGTCTTCCGCCGCCGCTGTTGATTGGATACCTTTTCCAGTGCTGACTGAAATTTCATCTGATGGCGAGCTGCCAATCACAATCGCAGGTTATGGAGTAACTACTATGCCTAAAAATTTCTCAAAGAATGGACTCTATATTGGCGCACAACATCTTATGCTTACTGCAAAAGATCAACCACTCGAATGGAGCTATGAAATCTGGAAAGATAATAATAGCTCTTTTTGTTCTGGTGACAGCGGAGGGCCAATTTTCTTAGGAAGTCCCCGTAAACAGGGCGACAAATTAGCTTTAATTGGCGTAATCAGTCGATTCATGAGTTCCGAAGGAACTTGTTTCCAAGCCAAGGCAACAGCTGTTAATTTCACCCAACCAGGCCCACGGACGATTTTATGTACATTTTTGGGGGATAAACATAGTTTTTGTAGAATATGATTTTTACCATAGCACTTTTGTATGTATTGGTTTGGAGGCTGACTCCCGAAAGTCATGGTGCATTTGCCTATCTCTTAACGCAGGCCAGGCAGCGCCGGATTAATCTTTCTAATCAAAATAACAAAAACCAAGCTCTCGAATTATCACGGCAATTGGCGGGCTTTGTATTTTCTATTCCGTAGGTTTGGGCTTAGACCCCCTAATACAAAAGTGTGAGCTGTCATTTTTTAGGTGCCTTAAACGTGGCCACAAAACAGGACTCACCTGCAATTGACACTTGATTGAAACTCACAAGCTCCCACCCACCGCCTGCTATTGAGTTCATTTGTGCATTCATGTCATTGACAAACTTTGCATAATTAAAAGCCTTCTGCGGAACCCCCGGCATGCAAGACCAGCGTTGCTGTGTTTGCCATCGCTGAGCGCTACTTATGACCTCCTGAGGTGGTTCTGTTTGCTGGATCTTCGATGTTGATTGAGCATGAACTGAAATCGCCATGTTGCTCATAAAGGCAGTGAGGGTGGCTATGGCTATCTTCTTCGCTGTCATTGGAACCTCCTATTTATCTGAAAAATTTTTATGCTATCTAGCGACCAGGGGAGCCAATACACCAGCTTGGCCCCTTCGGCAATCGCTACCGCCAGATGGGTGTGCAACCTTCCATGGGAACGGTCGGCGATGCACACGACAACGCCATGGCGGAGAGTTTCTTTGCCAGTCTTAAGTGCGAACTCATTGATCGCAGAACCTTCAAAACCCATACTGTAGCCCGCCTTGCTCAGTCTCAGCAATGCTAGTAGGTACCTTAGCGGAAACAAGTTCATTGTTAATGATGGCCGACTCCAAAAATTATTTTAAAGAAAACTCAATACCTATCTCGCAATGAAGCTACGTTTCGCATCACAGCTTTTTTTACAATCCTTTCAATTTTTCGCAAATCAGCGTCTTTCGCTTAATCTTTATATATTTGGAGTTATTCGTATGATAGGCGTCCGTCTAGGCGATTGTTTATCTAGAATTTCTGGTTCAGTTGATGCGCACATAGAAAGTGTTTTTAGTGTCGCAAGTAATTCTTTAGTTTTTTTTCCTTGCTGTACATCTATGGGGTATTGAGCATCCTTTTTACTCGCGTTGTCGATCAGCTTAGACCAATCAATTACGGCTGGAGGTCGCGCTGCTAAGGACTGATGAACTGTAGATAAATCTTGTTCCACGACGCCAGTGAGATTACGCAAACGCACCCATCGATGATTATTGAAATTCATAATATGACTAGAATCTTGCGTGAATCGCTCCACAAGCTTTTGAGCTGCTAGCTCACCGATTGCGGAGAGTCCTTTAACTAGATTCGGACTCATGTTCAAATTCAAACCACCTTCTGTTTTTTTTAGATAAACTCGAACAACTCTATCCCTCACTCCGGGTGCTCGCGTCAACATATTGTCATGCCAATTTCGTGCTGCATTGATCAAATTAATAGCAAACCCTCCTAGCTTTTTACTCCCATCCGTTGCGTCGTCAAAACGAGTCCAACTCTCTCCGCGACCTGCCTCATTTTGTGTTGGAAAGAAAAAACGATTAGGGTCGTTTTGGTCAATCGTCGGATTAATATTTAGATCTTGCGTAATTTTCCAATAGCGCGTCTGCTCATCCTCCAATTTAATGCCAAAAGTTGGCCAGAGCGGTAGCGGTGCATCGAAAAAATGAATGGGAAAATTTACGCAAATCCCGCCATCTGAGAACCAACAACGCTCCAACACTCTTGTATCTTTATCTTTTTTCTCAAAGTCGGTAGCATATAAAGGAACCGCAGAAAGTAAAAATGGAAAACTCAAGCTTAAACGAGTTACAAAAACAACCGGCAAATCTTCCTGTGCAGGAAGCATATGCATACCAGCAGGAAGTTTTTGGGGTTCGCCGCCGTAGCGGTTTTCTTCATAAGAACGTGCATGCGCAACCATATGGTCCACCACGATGCCGGGAAACAAATCCCTTAATTCTGTTTCTTTAAAATACAAATGCTGATCATCGTCTTTGAACGGAAACCGATATGGACGCCCATGAGTCACATTGGTGCTCATCATCTGTAGATCGACATAACGCCATTCTGTAATGCCAGCATCTTGTAACCATTCTGGTGGATCGGATTCTTTATTACCGGGTTTCCAAAGTTCCCCAAAAGTCAGGGGTGGATCATTAGACTGTTTATCGGCACATTCGTTGAGAAGCCTGTGCAACCATAAAGTCAAAGGCTCCCTCACATCGCCAGGTTTCAACGTGTCTGCTTTAGCATCATAACCTTTGCAAACCCCGTACCCGTTCTCAACCATTGGCCCTTTTACTATGCTTAAAATCGCAAAAAATAAAGCTGCAGTTCCCACCAGAATTGATAACAAAAGCGCGAGGGAAAAAGAAAAAAATAAGAAAATCAATTCCAGCCAGTTATCAGCGTAGCCTGAGATAATCGCCCAGATTATGGGAATTACTAAAAGTATCAACGTCGGTGTAAAGGCCGCCCAAAAATGGATCGGGAATTGTCTGAACGCCTCCAAGACTAAGGCTTTTGCAATCTTCTCTTTAGGCCCTTGGTTTAGAGCCGAAATTAACATCATGAAAAGAGGACGCGTTTGCTTCTGGGGTTGGAATAAATCCTGGAGGCGGGTTGATTTGTTATTTGAGAACCCGCTTCCCGCCAGTTCATCAGCAAGCTTGCTCAATCGTGAGTATCCAGGATCGACAGTCGGATTTCGTAGCCTGCCAAGCTCTGCTGCGGCTGTAGCAGAGGCCGCAATGGCGCCTGCAGAAGTACCACCAATGTTTTTGATGCGAAACTGCTTCGATAGGGTTACGACCGCCTTAGGGTAGATTACGCCACTAGTAATGCCACCCTCCATTACTATGTCACAAAGTGGAAGATTCCAAGGTTCGTTATTTGATTTTGTCATTGGACGCTCCTGTACTACTATTGGATGACAGAATAGCTATCATTAAATGTAGGATTATTTGAAGAACAATACAAGAATGACGCCGCCGTCGCTCAAGCGAGAACGGTTCACGGCACCTGACCTGCCCCCTTCATTAGCTTCATGAGATAGTAGAATCCGATTCTTGGTGACCTGCCCCCAAAATCAGCACCGGTCTAAAATGGAAAATTCCGGCTCCGTCAGCCTACCGGGTAAGGGACTCTCCCTTGCCTGGCGGGCGAATTCCGCTGGTGTTGCCCACTGCAATGCAGAGTGGGGACGAGTCTCATTATAGTACTGTCGCCAGTCATCGATCTTGCGCCTGGCATCCTCTAAAGACAAAAACCAATGTGCGTTGAGGCACTCCTGCCGCAGGCGGCCATTGAAGCTTTCCACCTTGGCATTGTCTGTCGGCTTGCCGGGACGGCTGAAGTCAAGTTCGATGCCGCGCTTGTACGCCCATTTATCCATGACCTTGGAAATGAATTCGCTCCCGTTATCAACTTTGATAATGGCAGGTAACCCCCGCTTCGTGGCAATACGGTTGAGCGTATTCACGACATCCTGTCCTTTCAGGCTCTGGCCGACCTCGATGGCTAGACTCTCGCGCGTATAGTTGTCCACGACGGTCAAAGCACGAAGGCGCCTGCCATCGAACAGTGCATCGGCCACGAAATCCATGCTCGAGATCTGATTCATTGCCGTAACAAAGTGTTTGGGCTGGCGCAGTCGCGCCGACTTGTTGCGCTTGGGACGCTTAAACCGTAGTGACAGCCCTTCCTCCCGATACAACCGGTAAACCTGCTTGTGATTGTCTCTAAAGCCTTCCCGCTTGAGCAGAACATGCACACGCCGATAGCCATAATGCGCCCTTGCCGCGGAAATCTCCTTGATGCGCATAAGCAGCACGGACGAATCCCGGGCGCGTGACTGATACCTATATACTGAACTCGACATCGTCAGCAGCCTGCAGGTCTGTCTCAAACTGGCACGGTAACGGTCACGCAACTCATCGATCAGAATGCGCTTGCGAAAAGGCTTCAAAGCTTTTTTGACAATACGTCCTGCAGCATGATTTTGTCCAGACTCAAGTCGGCGACCAGTCGCTTCAATTTGCTGTTCTCTTCTTCCAGTTGACGCAACCGCCGTAATTCCGGAGGGCCCAGCCCACCGTACTTCTTCTTCCAGTTGTAAAATGTCGCATCGCTGATACCCAGCTTCCTGCAGACCTCTTCAACCGGCGTGCCAAGCTCGGCCTGCTTCAGCGCAAATGCAATTTGCTGCTCCGTATACTTGCTTCTCTTCACGTCATGACTCCTTTCATCAAGGTTAAATCATGCCGGAAATTCTACTTTTAAATGAGGCCGTTTTGTGGGGTAGGGTCACCTCTATCAAACCGGGTAACCCCGCCTTTGGCAAGGTCCTGCTGTCAGATTAAATCACAACTACTACAATTTAATTAGTTGAGATTACCCTGCGACGAGCTACTGCACCTACCAAGCCAAGACCTGCCAACAGCATGGCGTAAGTTTCCGGTTCTGGAACTGCCGCTACTGTTTGGGGAAGATACACAGATCCCCCAAGATCGGCGTCCTTGAAACCGATTACGAAAAACTTGTTGTCGCCTGCAACAGAGGTAAAATCATTGTCGTTAGCCAAAACAAGAGTGTGAAAAGTGTTCGCGCCAACAGTTACATCGTCACCAAAGGCCACACCTTCCAACTTGGACGGGATATTTGCATCAGTGATGCCATTTGCGTTGAGCAACGCCCTGATATCAAGAAACAAGCTGCTTGCCGGATGTCCCTGGTTGGCTAAAAGATTTGCTTCGCCACTCATACCCGTTATGTCAGTGGCACCCGCCAGATCGACCTTCCACAATTGCTTTATCGCCGCATTTGAACCATCGCCCAGTCCTTTGCCGTCCCGTTCCAGAACAAGGAATTCATGATTGTTAATGGCGAGGATTTCACTGCTATTGAAGTTCTTGCTGCCAATCTGATTGTCATATGCGAACTCTTGAGTGGCGCCGGACGCCACATCTATTTTGACGATGCGGTTGGCCCTGCCGCCGTCACCGCCATCCTGCGCCAACGGACTTTGCATGAAGCCATACAAAGTAGTGCCATCCGGGGAAATTGCAAGACCTTCCATACCCTTGTTGGCTACCCGACCTGAGGTATTTCCGCTGATTTCCAGGGCGCCTTGTGAGTTCAGGTTGCCCACGGCCAAATTACCCGGCAACACAAAGGACTTCATGCGTTCGCCCGTCTGACGCTCAAACTGATACACATAGGGACCATATTCATCCGATATAAACACGCTTTTACCATCGTTTGAAACACGAATGCCTTCAGGATCGAGACGCCCGTTACTTGGGTTGAGCGAGTTGCCTGGTCCAAAATTATCCGAACGACCACTGAAATAATTAATTGCTGTAGTGTTCAATGCGGGGGCGCCGCCAGTTGCGTAGGTCAATGGAGTGGTGCTTGAAAGCAAGGTGGTATTGTTTAAACTGGTGGTAACCGTGAGGGGCAGCGAACCCGAACCCGCCGAGTAGCTTAAACTGATCGTGTTAAAACGGGAAATAAAGGAGGTAGTGTTATCCACAGAGCTCCCACCCGCATAAGCGAGAGCATTCGGACCTCTGTCCGGTAACGCCAAGAACGTATTGTTGCCCGCATAAGCCAGCCCTGAGCCCATACCCCCAAGAAGATTGGCAGCGATCCCATTTTCCAGTGAGCCAGTCAAGCCCGACATATCGCTCGCGGCACTCGAAAAACTGCCGATACCAAGCAGTATTGGCGTTGCGTTTGCGGCCGGAGCTACTAGTAAGGACGCCAAAAGCGCCGGCAGAATTTTTTTGAATTGCGGTGTGCGTCTATCACTATAAGCTCCGTTGAAATTAAATAATCAGGTCGTTTGATTGACCGAGGGTGCCCGACTGCATTGGATCGTCGCATAGCCATATGACAAAAATAAGAGAAACTGATTGGTTCGAACGGTTCATAGATAGCCACTCAAGATAGCCTGGAAGATACCTGGGTGTTGAGCACGGTCGGCGCAGTCGGTAATGTCAGAAATTGCAACGGGCCACCGCCCGTAATCCCACTCACCACTTCGATCTGCTGCGTGGGAGCACTGTTCTTGTCTGTGTCTGCTTGCCTGTCCACAGCACAGAATCAGCGATTGACTAAGGTTGACAGGGCCTCATATACTCAGGCCGCTACTTCTCGAATTTGTTATCGTTTCCCCTCGGCAGATTATGAAAACTGAAACCATTCAGCGGGCGAAATTGCCGTGAGTTCGATAACTATCGCATTGGTCGCTTTTGTCTGTATTTTTGGCGGGACGCTGTTCGGCTTTTTCCTGAGGAGTGCCCTTCCCCCACACCACGTGAACGAGGAATCAAAGGAGGCCGTAAAGATGGGGGCTGGCCTCGTGGCAACGATGGCGGCCTTGGTTCTCGGCTTGCTGGTCAGCTCGTCAAAAAATACGCTTGACGAGATGAATACCGGAATTGTCAATTTGGGGGCAAAGGTCATCCTGCTTGACCGCGTCCTGGCGAGCTATGGGCCGGAGACGAAGGATGTCCGAGACATGATTCGCAACACGCTCGACAACACAATACGATATATCTGGCCCGAGGAACATACCACGCAACGCATTGATGTCATTGTAAAATCGACCACTCTGGAGAAAATTCACGCCAGTATCAGCAATCTCCAGCCACAAACTGACACTCAGCGCAGGATTCAATCGGAGGCGATGCAGCTCAGCAACGATCTGGCCCTACTACGCTGGACGTTGATCGAGCAAAGGCATAAATCGATTTCCGCAATATTGCTTGTAGTGCTGTGCTCGTGGCTTGCCATGCTCTTTACCAGCTTTGGCATGTTCGCTCCCCGCAACCCAACAGTCATTACTGTTTTGGGGATTGCCGCGCTATCGGTCTCCTGTGCGCTTTTCATTATTGTGGAGATGAATAACCCGCTGGAGGGGATCATCAGGGTTTCCAGTGTTCCGTTGCACAGTGCAATGGGTTTTCTCGGCAAATAACTGGGAAGGGCTAAATGCCAAAGGTGGATTCCAGTTAAAAACCTCTTCCGGGCACTCTGTCAAAATGGACCGAGAAAAAAATCGTCGTACACGCGCTTGCCGAAATTCTCAACAATCCGTGCCGGTGCGTGTCACCGTCACCCCAGCTTGTCGTTTTTAAAACGATCTGCAGTTTTCAATCACCATCAAGACTAAAAGTTTCTCGCAAATAGGTCTTGACCATTAATTGCTCATGTGAATAATTGGCATATACCAGCCGGTCAATAAGGAGAAGAAAATGAAAATTACCATACCTGACGTCAATTTCTCAGACCTTCGTTTAAAGCGGGATTCTTCAACTGACGGGAATATTGAATTTGATTGGTCTCTTATTGAGGACATCTGCGACGCCAGCGGAATCGATATTTCAGAATTCCGGAATGAGGATGAAGACAATGTTTGCCATCTTATTCACCAGTGGTACTCTGAGCATCGGACTCGCGGCGGCAGACCCGATCCTGTAATGGAAGATATTCTCGTTGAGGAAAAACTCGAAGAGATTTTCGGAAGCTTCAGTCATAAGCCGGGCAATACCTAGCTAGCGAGCAATTTCTTACCCTCGCCGTTATATTCTTCATCGCATTTTTTGCATTCATTATGATTGCTCCCACAGCAAGTAATCCGGATATTCCTGGCCATGACTGAGCTCGCAATAGCCTATCCGCCATTCACATATGAGTTCCTTGACCCTCTGATGCAGTCCGGCCATTTGTAAATACGTTTATCCACCGCCTGTACCTCGCATCATTCACGATAGGATCGGATTTACACTTGCGCTGTTTTGATACGGTTTATGGACTCACTGCTTGCCGATAAGCAGATCGGCACGCCATAAACAGGAGTGGATTGCGGCGCAATAAAAAACCCCACCAAAGCGGGGTTTGTGAAACCTGATTGTCGGCCTGGCAACGCTGCCCAGATTTACACGCTTGCCAGCTGCTCCTGAATGGCAATTTCCGCCATGAGCGATGTCAACGATGCTCATGCCACTGTGGCCGAAATGATTAGACCCTGGAAATTATAAGCTCGATGCACCCCTCGACAAGGCCTTTCCGAGAACTTTTGACTATTTCTGTTCGCCTTATAGCTTTCCTGATCGCAGCTCTGATTTAAGGAAAAAACTTATATACTATTTCTCGGTTTTTATGGGTTTTATGCTCATCGTTTCTTCCATTTTCCGGAATTTAGACGCGGCCTCGGTGGTACGATTTCTCAGCTTGGATAAACTAGCACGAGTCAAGCACTCCACCTTATACATGCTATAGCCACACTTGTCGCCATCATGCTTGGCAACGTCGGTCAAAAGGTATGCAAGAAATTTTGGGCCGTGTCGGGTATTTGCCGTACAAAGACCTTGAGCAACTCCATGTGCACTGGTACCGCAATCATATACAGGTTGAATCTCACAGTTGAGGTTCTTCTCCCCTACACAAAAATACATGGGCGAGCCGGCCGATGCTTGACCAATCCATCCGTAAACTCCTATAACAATTAAAGCGTTAGTTAAAATATGAAGTGCCTTTAAAAATTTCTTATTCAATTTCTTCCTCCAAGTTAATTAAATTCACCATCAAAATTTTTCATAAAAACGATTTAACTCACCTCAAACCATAGTATAGAAGTTAATCATAAACTGTGCGCCCAAACTTGAGCAGGAACAGGTAAACCCACTATTTTTATAGCTCTAATGGTACGTCAGCATATTAGCGTCAATGCCCGCTCCAGCGGAATTTGAGCGCGGCGCTGATTTAAATAGAAGTCGAGTAGAAAAAAAATTGACCAACCACCAACTCTGGGTTGGCTACAAAAACCTGCCCCGAATGGGGGGGAGGAACATTGACCCGTCAGTCTGCGTAGGGGTTGAGATTCCATCGGATAGGTAGCCTTGCCGGAAAATAGGCAGCAGGGAAACGAGGAGGATAGATTTTTCGAAAGTAGCTAGGGCCATAACACCTGGGCTTACGGTGTTATGTAGCTGATCTTATCAGCTATGGGGAAGTAGAAAGAACGATGCAGGAGCAGGACGTTGCAGTTAAGTATTCCGCTCTGAATCACCGAGGCTCGATCCACACGGTCGCGGGATCAAGCCTTCCGGCAATGTAAGCGCCCAGGGGCGCGAGTTGGCACATGGACGAAACATACATCAGTATCAAGGGCCATTGGAAAACATCTATACCAAACCGTCGACAAAACGGGACACCCTGCTGTTTCGTCCTACTGCCAAGTTTTACGCCATGGCCCTGGGAGTAATTTTCCTGTCGCGGCGAGGCATGAAGCTGAAAATACCGGGATGAGCGTACGCTATGTAAGTGGCCGCCAGGATGCATAACTCTAAAATAACCACGTCCGTATTAAATTCATTCAAGATGAGGGCGGGAACAGCCCACAGGAGAGCGAGAATCACGGGAATGAAACCATAAACTTTAGGAAGGGTTTTCATGAAAGATGCTCCTAGATACTATTTAGTAAATATCCCACTACTCTTGCAAGTAGTTCAATATATCAGACTTGATAGTTCACAATAAGTTCACAAATAAGGGACATATTTTTCACAGTTCCTTAAATTGAAATTTGGTTCTTGTCCTCTAAAACAATGTTGCGGGTATCGCCGCCCTGCCCCATCTGAAGTTCCGGCAGGAAGAAGAATTGCAATATATTTCGTACCATTCCGCTGCAAGCGGTCTACCTGTTTGTGGAAGAATTGGGATGTGGCTGATTTTGCTGGTGGACTTTCCGGCCCCACTCGCTACCGTATCGAGACCTGGAACAAGACAATACAGCCATTGGGGATTGAAGGACGACCTCTTAGCAGACTCATCGTTGCCAGGTTTATAAGTACAAACGACACGCTGATTCGTTGATGAGCTAGATCATCAGCGGCGCAGGATGGCCACCCAGCGTGCAATATTGAGTAGTGTCATCAAAGAAGCCGCAACATAAGTCCAGGCTGCGGCATTGAGCAAGCGCCGGGCATGCGGCATGTCTCCCTCGATCAGATAGCGCCCACGCTCCAGAATGGGCAAGGCACGAGCAAAACTGGCATTCATTTCCATCGGAAGGGTTAGCGCATGCACCAGCGCCGCGCTGCCGAGGGTCAACATGCCACCGACAACGAATAGTAATCCTGCCGCGGGAGAACGCAAAACCGTCATGATCACCGGGGCCAGCATCAGAATACCGGCACCCAGTTTCTCCGCGGGTGCAGCCCATTGCACCAGCGTAGTCCGCAGGGCAAGTGGCGGATAGTTATCCCGATCCTGGATCGCGTGGCCGACTTCATGCGCTGCAACTGCGATAGCGGTCAGTGAGCGGCCGTTGAATTTATCCGATGCAAGCCGGACCATTTTTGCTGATGGATCATAATGATCGCCCAGCTTGGTTTCTTCCACCCCCACGTGCTGCAAATTAGCCTCATTCAGCAGATTTCGAGCGAGTTGTGCGCCTGTGAAGGAATAGCGATCTGCCGGTTCACTATATTTCTCCATGGTATGTTTGACCCAGTATGAAGGTCCAATAACGATAAGAAGGATTAAACAGATCAATACCAGATAAAGCATGGCAGAAAATACCGTTAAGAAACGAGTGTAATCAGAACAGCGAGGAACGATCTATCGACACCTCGGGCTGATCATACGCTTTATGCAAACGTTTGATCCATCATGGACCAGATAATTCCTGACTTCGAATGCGTAATACCGGACGGAATAATTCGCTCAGATTCTGGTAGACGAGAGGATCGCGTTGCAATAAAAAACCCCGCCAAAGCGGGGTTTGAGAAACCTGATTGTCGAGAAAAGGCTCGTTAAATACCGTCTCTGATTATTGAGTCCGGCGACGCCGGACAGCTATGCCTCCCAGCAAGCCAAGACATAGAAGAGCAAGGGTGCCGGGTTCAGGCACGGTGCTCTGAGGAAGGTCGGTAGGATTACGCGACAGTGCCACATTATCGAACTCAAACGCCCATCCTGTACTCGACGCAATCACCTTGTCAAAAGCGACGGAAGAATTAATGTTCACATAGAGCGTGCCGCTCGCCCCCTGATCGCCATTGGCCAGGCTATTGACATCAAGGCCGGAAAAATTAAACAGCAAGTTACTGCCATCATAGAAGGATAGTGTGTTGTAACTGTCAACCGAGCCCCACAACAAGCCAAAATAGTCATTATACTCACCCAATTGGAATACGACTTCTCCAATGCCAGTGGTCAGGTATTGGGTCTCGTCCGGACCATCGGCCTGAGAGTTGCCAAATGGTGCCCCATTGCCACCTGAAATGAACGGTGCGGCATATTGCCCCGAAACGTTTGGAAGAGCAGCTGTGCCAGCTCCTGTACCGCTGAATGCCACGGTGACACCGTGGCCTGCGGCACCGCCCGTAGCTGAAAGGGCATCAAAATTCAGATATACCCCTGCACCACTGGGAATACCACCCACCGAAGCGGTGATCACTGCCGCCATGCCGGCAGACGGCACCATAGCAACTCCAAGAGCAAAAACCCCTGCCATTGTATAAAACTTAATTGCCCTATTCATCACCTCAGTATTCCCCTTCTCATGTTTATTCGTTTGAAAGCTGCCTATAAGAAAAAGCGATATCCAGGCAACTTATGGGTGAGATCTTACGGGCTTGAGGAAACTCTGGATATTAGACTGAAGTGCATTGGACTAAGGTACTACAAGGCATCATTCATAAGAAATAAGCCGATACCGCAAATGTTTCTGTCATAAATAATGAGGATTTCAGCGCAAAAAAATCCCGCCAAAGCGGGGTTGAGGTGGTACATCTAAAATGCGGCTTCTCGTCCTGGCAACGCTAAATCGATTCGATTTCATCCAGAACCGATCGCCTGCTATGTTGGTCAACGTACAGAACGATTGGAGAACAGAGCGTATTAGAGATTTAGGCGGAACCTCTATAAACTGGTTAAGCTTACGGCATTGTCCCAACTGTACCTTCATATTTCCAATTTTTGCTGAAAGTACCTCGGCGGCCGCTATAAAAATCGTAAATTCCCCAGAACGAGAAATAAATTATGTCGGATCTTAAAACCGTATGGTTCGGAATGCTCACTGATGAGTCGGATGACTCAGGTACGGATAGCCCTATCGTATTAATTATCAATGTGAGGGGAGGGAGATTTGATGTTTTACACCGCACTTTTCCGGATACGGCCCAGGATGATCAGGAGCAAGGACAAGCCAATCTCTATGAAATAACAGAGGATGACTTTGAGCCGCAGGCTTTCGTCGGAGCTACGGTCGATCCTCAAGACCTGAACCCTTCTTCAATCCGTATCGGTATCCGGGGCGCTGATATGTGGCGTCCTAAAAGTGTCTTCATTTGGGGAGAGCAAAAAGATGGATTAATTATTCCACTTGCCCTTGATACTGACTTGCAGGGCCGGGTGGGTATCGAAGGTCAGTTGATGAACGTTCGCCTCAGCACGAACGCAAGTAAAGGCAAACTTTCCTTTGCTCCCACCCGCGTCCAACCAGGTGCCGCAAATACTGTAATTACGCGGTTGCTCGTAGTTATGACCACAGCGGATAAAGAGGACGCGGGTACCGATGATAAAATCGAGCTTCGGATTGTTAACAGCGATGGTCTTCTGGCTGTGAACCATGTTTTTCCGGACACATCGCAAAGCGATCTGGAAAGAGCGCAAGCAAATCTTTACTACGTGCCTGTCAACATTCCCTTTAGCAAGGTTGAGCTGAGCGCCACTTCGATCCGTTTAAGTATTCTGGGCAAGAATGCGTGGTTGCCTGCACAGTTCTTTCTCTTTGGCCTCAGCGAAGAGGAAGGCGGCCAGCCTCCGGAATTTGTGGTGCCCATAGTACATCTTCCCACTTGGCCGCTTAGTACGTTGAGCACGGAGCCAGGGGAAGGTCAGGAAACAGTTATATTACCCATTTGGAATTTCTTCTAATAGAAAATCCCCGATCCGTATACAGATGGGAGTCAGATTAGGTAGGAGGCTCTATACCGCGACTTGGAATGTTTTCCTGCTGCGACATGCAGATAAACCGATCGCAGCACGTATATCAAGACCGGGAGTGCGGTCCAGCGGATACATCCGACTGATAAGAGGTATATTACGAGGCCAAGCGGTGCTTTACGCGGACCTGAAAAGGAATCCTGAAACCCGTACTCAGGTAATCCATCGACTTGAAGTACTGCAAAAATCTGAATGTCAAACCCAGTCGATATAAAGGAATTACCATGGAAATTGATGAGCAACATAATGCCGCCCTAGCTAAGGTGGCTGAAATCATAGGCGACGCTAAATTCGCAATGTTGACTACCCTTGAAAAAGACGGGACCTTGCGTAGCCGCCCTATGGCCACCATGCAACTCGACGGCGACGGCAATCTTTGGTTTTTTACGTCCCAGTCGTCGCCAAAAATTGTGGAAGCCAAGCCGGATCAGCAAGTCAACCTCGCCTATATGCGTACAGATAAACAGGATTATCTTTCCATATCCGGTGCTGCTGAGCTGGTACATGATAGGGAAAAAATGCAGGACTTATGGTCCCCGTGGGTCAAGCCCTGGTTTCCAAAGGAGCTAGACGATCCAGATCTGGCTTTACTCAAAGTCAGCATTATGGAAGCAGAATACTGGGATGCGCCGGATAGTGCTACGGCGCGTGCAGATGCACATGCCCATAGCCATAATGCACCCTTGCCGCGGAAATCTCCTTGATGCGCATGAGCAGTATGGACGAATCACGGGCGCGTGACTTATACACCAAACTCGACATCCTCGGCAACGTGCAGTCCAACGTGCGGTAGCGTACGGTTTATATTTTATGCATCGCATAGACTTTTATTTCAGCTATCTCTATATGAAGGAACTGCCATGAAACATGTTCTGCCCTTCAGAAGCAAAACGCTTCAAACGCTAGTTCTTATCAACGCCCTAATTCTGGGGTTGACAGGTATGGTTCATGCTCAATCGAAAAATCTTAAAGATGAATACACGCAAAAACCGGTAGCAACCGAAGAAAAGCCTGCGAATAAGCCCGATACAACAAACGAAGCGAGAAAAATGGGAAAGAAACCATCCAAGCCAGAGTCCGATAAGGACACCGCGAACTATAAAGGTGCTCAGCCGCCTCAAGGCGGTCGATTAGGGCAAGGTCCAGACCATCCCCATCCCCAGTAAGCCCCGGTAGTGGGGGTGCTCCCCGCTGGCGATCACGCAGGACAAGTTCGCTGCGCGGATGGGTTATGCGAATATCGGGTTTATAAATTTCTTCCCCGACGGGTAGTTTCGTGAGTTCGAGATCAGGCTGCAGAATCTGTTAGGGGGTAAGCTACGGCCTGTTAACACTTATTTCGCACCCGCGACGGCGACGGATTTCATCCAGCACGAGGCATGAGCCGCGCGGCGGAGCAGGCCTCTGTAAGCGGCGAGTAACGAAGGGCTGGATGAAATCCGTCCCGTCCCTTCGGGTTGCTACACAAAAAAAACGGAGGCCGCGTTGCAAAGCTTGGCCATAGGTCTACTATGGCCTGCGCTTCGCGCCTTGCCTCCGTATTTTTGTGTAGCAACGCGGGTGCGAAATAAGTGTTAACAGGCCCTAGTCAGAATCCGGGTTTTGCTTCGGACTATGCGACAAAGTCATATAACCTCTGACCTATTGCTGCAACGACTCTTCATGGGAAAAACAGGTATGTATGGGATTGCACAGTGACGATTCAAAATCAAAAGTAACATGAGTGTCATTATAGTTTGCGGTGCGTGCATCCCTGCAGTTGGGTTGCGCTCACTACAGTTTCAAATTTTCCTTAAATAGACGAGGCTTGGATATGGATAACTCAACTCTTGTACTTTCCGGAGTGAAAGTACTCGTTATTGATGACGAGCCCGAGGTTCGGGATATCATTAAACGGATACTGACTCTCTATCATGCCAATGTGATGGCTGCTGCCAATGCAGCCGCGGCTCTAGAACAGATGAAGACGCTCAGGCCCGATGTTATTTTGAGCGACATTGATATGCCGCGGATGGATGGCTATCAATTCATTCGTGAAGTGAGGAATCTGCCGGCGCATAAAGGCGGACAAACTCCAGCTGTTGCCCTCACCGCATTCAGTCGGAGAGAGGATCGAACAAATGCAATTAATGCCGGATTTCAGAAGTATCTTTCCAAGCCTGTCGACTTTGAGGAGCTAATCGACACTATTGCAAGCGTGGCCGGACAATAGTCCGAATACAGGTCATATAAGTGCTCTTTTGCCGAGCCTTGCATCAATATAAAAAATAATTCCATTACAGCAGTAAGAAGGAAAAGAGCAGACGATTCAGCGAATAGCATTGGTCACCGCGGCATCTAGTCCCGATTTCTTCATCGCTTGCGTCAAGTAGATGGCCTGAATCAAAAGTCTTTTGGAAACACAAAAAAGGCGATAGCGTTGGTTTGGCGCCGCAAGAATCCTGATTTACTCATTAATCCATCGCAGCATTTTGTTTACAAGGCCACACAATGCCTAAATATGTGTTCTATATACGAGCCGAGGAAGGCGATATCGAGCGCCTAGGAAGTATTATTGTCGATCGTCCCGATGGCGATCTTTTAGGTTCTTATAGGCATGAAGAGCCGCTGATAAATTTCCCGGAAGCCACTGTATTCTGGGCAAACGCGCTGGGATCCAGCATAGGGATAGCTCCCCTGAATCCATTACCCATAAAAAAACCCACTGGATTATAGGCGGGTCAGAAATTAAAAACCCGCGTGGCTGGCGGGTTCCGAAGTGAGCATTTCTCATTCGATGAAGTACTTTTATCAGCGCTCTCCAAGAACTACAAACAGTTTTTTAATGAATCGGACTTGTATTAATTCTTCCGCCTGCTATTCTGCAAATGTCGTTTAGTTAGAACTATCGCTGGGTACCTCCTCGGAGAGCCAGTGATAAATCTTGAGAGGGACACAAAAATGAAACCGATAATTATCATTGCTTCCTTTTGGTTGACGGTACTTATCCCGTCTACTTCTTTTTCACACGACGAATTAACTGACATTCCGTCTGCTCATCGCGAGACCGGCCATGTTTACATTGCAAACCGCACAGATGCAGAAGTCACCTTCTACCTGGAGTCGCCAAACACGATTCGAACAAAGCATCTCCTCCCTCCCCGATCGGGAGCGACGTTCAGCGGAGCAGCCGCGGATGAGTGGTTTAACATTCATATTTACACCGGTGACACTCATGTGAATTATGGCCTGGACGCAGGCAACCGATACTACATCAAGCAAAACCTGGACGGCATTCCAGACGTATACGAAATGCTCAAACACTGACATACCCTAACCGATTTTCCAACGAACCGTCCATCGCCCTTTTCCAAGTATGTCCACACTTTGTAGACCTTTTACCTGATTTCAATTAGCAACGGTTTTGCAACGGATAGCCAAGCATCCGAGATGTGCCCAGCTCGATCATGAAAACCATCGTTCCCTTATCAAGGGATTTGTGTGTTACTGTGAGAAAGCCACACTTCAATCGCGGATATTAACCGCCATGCAGTTCCTGCTTAATCGTCTTGTGTGAGGTAATCGTGTCGGACATAGTTAATGAACTCAGACAGCATGCTCTTATCTGCGCGAATGAAATTAAAAAATGGAATCCCGATGATTCTAATAAAGTAGAAAGAGCATATGGGCTGGCTGAGATGTTCGCTGGCAACCATTGTCCCACGTGTTGGGTAAAGGACGAAAAAGCGATGCTGCTGACAGTTCTAACATCCAACTTTCTAACATTTCGTACTGTTACGAAGTACTATAGATGTGGACGTTGCAAGTTCAGCTGCGTCTTCCCAAAGCAACAGCGGACTGAGACATAATCCTCCCACTCACAATACTGTTCGCGCTCAATTGCCACGCCATATCGCTTGCGTCGACGCTTTACTGTCAACCTGGCCGCCTGGTAAATACAAAAAAACGTTTTTGATTGGCATCCGCCGCAGCAGGGCGCAAATGCACCTGGCCAAGGCCGCGACGTCTAGTCGCCAACTCGACATTCGACCTCACCACAGCTCGTTACCCGGGTGCACCTTTGGCGCGCGGGAAAATTCCGGCGAAGGTAAACTGAAACGGAAGAGGCAATAAAAACCCGCCGAAGCGGGTTTGAGTGGGAGAGGAGATGAGCGCTTGATTAGCCGCAAGTTTTTTATGAGCGGTTCATTATCAAAATATTGTGGATATGTATGATATTGACACTCTTTCAACACTCTTTTCGGGCTGTGGTTGTAATCTTAGTCGTTTATTACGATATTGGTAGATCCACGATGCCTGTTTGTATCCTCCCTTGTGGTATCATCACTTCGCAAAACTATATGCTTTTGATAGATCCACAGCGCTTTCGTGGAATGCAAGCGGTGGTATGAAGGCCCCATACCACGAGCCTTATCTGGTCGTACCGCCATTGCGATACGGCAGCTTTCGGAACCCCGCATATTTCTCGTAATTTGCTTTGAAAAAGTTACGCTCACATGGCAATGCGTAAAATTGATGGTAGTTAATGCGCCACTCCTGACGAAACATGATGCGGTATCGAACCTTTCACCATTAATGCCAGCTTAAGACGATCGGCAATCTCCAGCTTACGAAAAACCTCGCTCAAATGCGCCTTGACCGTGCTTTCGGTAATGTCCAGCCGGCGCGCAATTTGTTTGTTGGAGTCACCATTTCCCACAAGTGCGGCAATTTCGTACTCCCGTCGGGTTAGATTTGCAAGCAGGTCGCTAATGGCCTGTTTCATCTTGTTCTTTTCCCTTGTGATCGCAACCAGTTCGTTCAAAAGATGCCAGCTGAGTGCCCGCCGGAGCCATAATTCTCCTCGTTGAACAGACTCAACAATAGTTTTAAGCTGCTCGGTTTCGATATCACTTCTGCAACAACCTCTAATGCCGGTTTTAAATAGATTCCATTCGATTTCGTCAGATATAAGGGAGGTCAAAATAATTATTCTGACCTCTGGATTCAGTTTCATCAAACCCGAGATGCCATCTGGTCCATTCAGTTGAGGCAACTCGTATTCAAGCAAGAGTATTTTTGGTTTTATCCGGACCAGTTCCTGCTTCACGGAATCCATGTTGGTTGAGCAGAAAACAGGGGCGCAACTACTCACAGCCTGCTCCCATTGCGACAGTTTTTCTTCCGATGAACTCGCCAGTAGTATCAAGAATGTCTCCTATTAATATTCATGAACTCAATGCAATACCTCATCCATGATTTTGCCGAGCATTTTGCGTGTCACCCAGACTTCGCCACGATCTACTACACGCACTGCCTTCAAGAAATAAGCGCGAGTCGCTTCGTGGTCCATGCAACCACGCACTCCGGTAGCCAATGCCTGCAGTATTTCCTCTTCTTTCGCGGATTCATCGGTCAACAGGACCAGCAGTGTTTCGGGATATTCGCGATACAAAGCCTCCAATAGAGCGAACCCCCCGGGAGATTCATGCAGGTGGACAAATAAAATGCGGGGTTTAAGCTGGCCAATTCGTGCAATCACATCTTCAATTTCTGTCATATCTGTACGCGGTTTGAGTCGCCGCTCGCCGGATGTCTCAAGCTCTCTCGACAAAACATTTGTGATTACCTTGATATCTTGTTCACCTTGCAAAGACTGCTCCAGGTTCGCGCGCCGCACCGAATTCGTATCGGCTATTGCCACGGTTACTTTTTTCATGTTTTCTCCTTTCTGCCGAAATACCCTCGGCGTTGTCGCAATGTTTCCAGAAAATAGATCTTAGCGAGTATTGTTGATACTGTTGTCCTGCTTCTGACGCTGGCGTCTATCGCGACGGCATGCCCGTCTATTGCCCTGACGCCGCTCTTCGAAGCCTGGCATAGCACCAAGGCTGCCAGGAGTGGCCTCTCCTTCCCCGGCAATCAACCAGTCAAGGGAAAAACCGAGCTTGGACCGGAGTTCGATAAGCCTCTTTATTTCCGGGGTAGATATGCCGGCTTCCCATTGTGAAACAGCAGCTTTGGTGACCCCGCATAATTCCCCTAACTTGCTTTGATTAAGCTTGTATTTTCGCCGCAACTGAATAAGTCTCGGTCCCATATTTATCCTATCTGTTTGACATTCATTGATTGGCAAACCTCATCGGTAAAGCCTTACTAAACTTTTTTAAAAGTTTAGTTCTTCTTTACTAATTTGTAAATAGCTTCATTTGCGAGAATGCACCCGTTATCACCCTGCGCGGATCCCAAATTAAAAAACAGCAAGCATTCCTTTAGGTATGAACAGTACTTGTACCTTGATCCAATAGGCAGCGCCAGTCATATGAGTGAGATGTCGTTCGGGGCAGCTATTTCCTTCACAGCTAATGCAAGCCCAACCGGGCCCGTACGTAACTACACGCGCGCCGGGTTTTTATAGCGTCGAATATGGGCTTTGAATTTCTGTACTTCTGCCAAGCAGGCAATGCGCAAAATCCGCCTATGTTTTATTAGGGCGCATGAGATCAAGTAAGGTAAAAATGAGGTCGATCCCATGAAAAGTAAACGGAATTACATACTCAATATAAAAAAAATGATTAAGTCAGGTGTGCATGAAAAGAATATGGGGCAGTTTCCGCAAATGAGGTTTCCTACTCTGTCTGATGAACATTTATCTCGTTACTTCCGCATCGTTGGGGAAGGTTTTGTGGTGAATAGCCATCTTGATCTTTTGAAATGGATGCAAGGAGAAATGCAGTATTACCTCCCCCATGAGATCATGCTCGCGATTTGGGGCGAAGGTGAGGAGAACAGTCTTCGCCACGACCTCGTTTCTGCACTTCCAGGCGTCCGAACCAACTATTTGCAATCTGAAGATCTTGTTGCGCTGCAGCAGAATTTATATGGATGCTGGGTCGGGTTGGGTAGAGTGCCTTTTAGACTAAATCTCGGCGAATGTATCTTCCGCCCTGATAAGCTGGCCTCACACTGTGCTTTCGGTCGAGCAATATACGGGATGCAATCCCTACTCATACACGGCATCAATGACAACCGCGGGGGCCAGGATTGCCTCTACATAATATTCAGCTCAACCGCCAGCCTCGATAACTCCGGCCTGTCCGCAATAGAGAGTCTGTTGCCCTATCTTGACACCGCACTGCGCCGGGTAGCGCCCTTGCCGTCCTCCGCGATGACAGGATTTCTGGCCAACTCGGAGAAAGATCCTGGACCCAAAGGGTCCGAAACCGAATCAAGCGAAGATCATGGGCTGAGCAAGCGCGAAGATGAAATCCTGGATTGGGTAAAGAAGGGAAAGAGCAATGCAGAAATAGGGTGTATTCTAGGGATTAGTCCCTTCACCGTGAAAAACCACATGCGGCGTATCTTCAAAAAACTTGAAGTCAATAACCGCATTCAAGCCGCCTCCAAGAGCGCCCAAGGGAGGCCAGATTGAGCAAACCACTTTTATGAATCTAACGGCTGGCAGACAGTTTTGATAAATTAAACTGTTTTCCAGGAGTTGTTAGGGCCTGTTAACACTTATTTCGCACCCGCGACGGCGACGGATTTCATCCAGTACGAGGCATGAGCCGCGCAGCGGAGCAGTCCTCCGTAAGCGGCGAGTAACGAAGGGCTGGATGAAATCCGTCCCGTCCCTTCGGGTTGCGCACAAAAAACGCGGGTGCGAAATAAGTGTTAACAGGCCCTAAATTCGTAGTATCACTTTTGAATACTTTCAATACTCTCTTCTGACCGCCGAATCAGTTTTTGTAGTGCTCTCTCAACGGGGGGGTCAAGATGCCCCACCAGTTCCCTTCGGAAATTAAGTGATAACTTTTGGTTTAGTGGTGGCAAAGCCTCAATAGCTTGAACCAGAGGTAGATCTTCCGGCATTGTGTCGAGTTTCAGATCGGGGGCATGCCAACGCAAGGTCATGCGCATTAGTACGCACTTATGGCAATAACCACAATTTCCCAGTGATGATGGATATTCCCAGCAGATGCGTAAGTGGTCCTTTATTAACGATCTCGCAACAGGGTGATTCACCAATCGCTTTACTTTTTCTGATCGAGAAACGTCATGACCCACGCTTTTGATTGAAAGTCGACTGGAAGACCAATAAGGATCGAGATCAGGGTGCGAACCCCAGGGACCCAGGTGATCTTGATCATAGCTGGATGAAATAAGCAAAGAACCAATATGCTCTTGTAGAAGGTGTCCTAAAAATGCGATTGCCCCCCCATGGGAAAACTCCCACGATAATCTCCGAAAGAGATGATGCGCTCTGAGATCTGTCTCAATCATTGTCCAGTTTTTCCCCGTTACCTCAGCCACTGAGGCCAGGGAATTGCACATCGGTGCCAGAATATCTCTTCTTTCTATTGGGATATCAAATCCGGAAGCCAGAATTAAAAGATCCGGAGCTGTATCGGCAAAGAAACAAGAGTAAAACGAATCAACTCCCAGGCTAAATGCCAAACCAATCCCTTGCCTCGGCTCACCAGGATGACTTGGTGCAAAGTCAGGGCGAATTACCCCACAATCCCACCACTCATCAACCTGATTGAGTATACGTTTTGTGTTCTCCAGCCACACCGGATCGCACGAATCCCCGACAAGACGTCTTCCCATCACCATCGTAGGCAATAGAAATGCCGAACCCAAAGCCTCAGGAGATAACACAAGTTCGGTGCGTTCACTTCGGACATGAAGGGAATTGCCATCGATTCTCGTGTGTAAATCATTGCCATGCTTTATGGACGATGGAATCGATACGGGGATATCGAGAAAACGAGCTATCCGGTCACGTAATTTTGGCTTCCACATATTTCCGTAACCTCTCTATTTTGTGGTGCCTGTCAGTCGCCGTCTGGCGTAATGGAGGCAACTCCACTGCCTTGGCCAGATAGGGGTAGAGCAGCAGCGATTTCCATACTAGCGAATGTTTTCCCGGCTCAGTAAGTTTGTGTTGCCTAATTGCACAATATCGCTGACTCCCGTCCAGGCAGCGGCATAGGAATGATTCTTACCATAAGAGTTGTTCCAGACAATATTCGGAATCTCCATCAGACAGGCCAGGATATGTGCGTGCAATCTATCGGTCGTAATGACATCAAATCTGCCAAATAGATTGACAACGTCATCAACGAGCTTCTCCGCGTACTCGACCCATAAATCCAGTTCATGGGTGAGCCGTTCAAGGTTAAAGTGCATCAAGTGTAATGCGCGCAGTAAACGACGTGCCTTTCGAATGCGGTGCTTGTTGTCACGTCCCACCAGCTCGCGCCAGTCAGTACACAGGTCAAAATCAGTCACCGTACCACCGGAGCGCTCGCTATCGTCTCTCATCAAAGCGAGATGGCGCCTTTCCGAAGGAAAGGGGCGCTGTATGGGCCATAACTGATGCGCCATGTCGGGGAGAAGATAAACGTGCCGAGACATCGAGAGTGCAAGTTCATACGAACGTTGATCTCTGACGCAAATATGGAGATCAGGGTGCTGCGAAAAGACCCTGCAACACTCATCATATGCATTCCTGGATAGAAAATGAATTGTCTGAGGGAGAATGACTATTCTGTTCTTTGGCAGTGCCCGGACCACCTTCTGGCGAGCCTGCTGCGGCCCCTCATAGAGATCACCAAGATTTCCTCCACCTTGAAACACAATCACATCATTAGGAAGTGCCCACTTTGTACGGAAGCTGAAATACACTGCTTTGATATCAATTTTTATTTGATAGCGCTCAAAGAAGCGTAATGTGCCAAACATAATTAATAAGTCTCCTATGTTTCTGTGCATAGGAATATCAAGATAGTGAACTCGATCTGTTCCGATCAGGGTGACGAGGACCTCATGTTTATCCGCCAGTGAGCGCATTACTTCGGCATGATTGTTTTTCATTGTGTATCTTTTAGCTCTTGGGTTTCGTGCCTCCGGCGCTGCGGATCATTAATGCTGGTTCGCGATTTTCCGCTACCTTGTGCCCAGGTCAAACTGCAGCGAAACATTCGTTCCGCCAGCCTCCCCACAACACATGCCTACCTTATCAAGACACATTGAATTTTCCTTGAGAGGGAAAGCAATTGATACCTGTAAAATTTTACAGCTATTGGGCCACGTAGCCGCATGATGTAATAGAGCAGCTGCCTCTAAAGCTTTGGAATGATAAAAGCGTAGTTCAAGATGCGGGCTCAGGACACCTGTCGCGATTATGTCGAAGATGTGAGCTGATGCGCATATAGCTTGTCACACCCACCGCTATCCGATCAGAGCGGAAGGATGCTCTCTTCCATTGTGGAGGCCTCAAGTTTTTCTTTTCAGACTTTTTCTCTCGGGCTCCGGTGAATTAGAATGCGGAATACAGACTTTTTCCTCGCACCCCTGAGAAAATTCGTAGGAAGGAAACTATTTTTTCGCTGGAAAACCTTATGGGCTCCCCATATATTCGCAAGGACAAATCAGACTGCGGGTCAGACAACGCTCATCTCAATGATCAGAAATGAGAAGGCCATCCTCGAGACCTTCTGCGCGCATGCTTCATCTCTATTTGATCGCGTTATTCTCATTGATCACCTCTCGTCCGATGGCACCAGGGAATATATAAAGCTTCTGTCAGAGAGATGCTCCAATATTGAGTATTACTGCTTTGATGAGCCTGGCTATTATCAGTCTGAACTGATGACCTGGACTGCAAGTCATCTTGTGGATAGGAAAATGCCGGGGTGGATATTCTTTCTCGATGCAGACGAGTTTATGCCATTTAGATCGAAGGACGAGTTTGATTGCAAGCTTTCACAGTTTAGCCAGTTTCCGGTAATCTCGATGCCGTGGCTCAATCTGGTGCCTTTGGACATGGAAAGTGGCAGGGTAATCGACGAGTTCTTTCTGAAACCTCCCAAACCTTCCCGTCATCACAAGATTGCGTACCAGCCCAGCCACATTCCCTCGGGTGATTACTTTATTGCCCAAGGGAATCACGCTCTCTTCATGGGAAACAGGTCTTCGAAAGTAAAATTGCCAGCAAAAAACAGTTTTCCGCTTTATCACTTGCCAATACGGACAAAACACCAGCTTCTGGAAAAAATTTGCTATGGAATTGATTCCTACCGGCGCATGGGTAGCGACCGGAAGAACAATAACGGCATTCATTGGAATGAGATTCATCGCATTATCGAAAACAACAGTCTTACGAATGAAATAATGGCGGGAATTGCGGCGCAATATGGCGACACTTTGTACCCACCTTATGAAAAAAGTTTTGAAGAGTTACTGAAAAATGGTTATAGCAAGATACGAATGGAGATATGTTGTTCAGAAGCCATGATTACTTTCGCTGACGTTGCCAAAAACCGCCACGACGGAACCATTGTTAAGAATACCGGCCTATCTATAGATATACTCAACGATCCGTCAACAAATCACCGGAAAATAGACTTCGATCGATCGATGGGTTCCATGCGAATGTCCGAGTAACAGACCATGGCAGTTTGAATAGTTTTGAAGAGCTGTCCTTTGAGTTCCTGAGATAATAATATGATTCTCTCAGCGCTGCAGTGGATTTAAACGACAAACCGGCTATTATAGAAGCGGATGGTTCTATTTATACCAATGAAAGGGACAATGTGGCGGGACTCCAACGCCAACCGGCATGCATCCTTTAGTAAGATTCCCGAACAGAACTCAAGATAAGTATTTATCCCCTATTTGAACTATGCCGAATTCCTCTCTAAAACCTCCTATCGAAAGCCGGAATGAAACGGATATCGCCGAGTACTTCAACCACATCCAGCGGATCTTGGGTGAGATTCCTGAAGCTGAGACGCGAGCGGATTTAGCAACTAAAGTTACTGAACTTAGCGAAGCCATTACTGCCACTCGATTTTTTGTAGCAATGAAAATCGAAGACTACATAGACCTGAATAAGCGTCTGATAAAGCTCGAGAAGAAGATCAAGAAGCAGAGCATCCGTGAAGACATGGGGGACTTGAAAAATCGCAGCAAAAATGCGACTGAGTAAGGATAGATTTTGACGATTTTGAAGGCCAATGGTTATTCTATTGGTCGAAAAGGCGGCGAATGCTTCTTTGCACACATATCGTCGTCCTGGAAGAAACAAATGATGTCCGAAAAATCAGGGAGATCATGTAAAGATGCTGTAATAAGGATCGGGTAAATTGCTTTACGCTTTACGCGTTACGGCAAACCGTGGTTGTCCTCTCTTGTTCCAGTCCCGGCCATAAGTTTCGTGATGCGGTTATCGATCGTTTTGGTCTGCTCCTGTGGTGCGTCATTTCAAGAAGCTCGGATTTAAGCTTGCTGAAATGACGCCGTGGGTGCTCTACGGTGGAAAGCCTATGACGTGCTGGATGCCATCGAGAAGTGGGCAATGGCGAAAATGGCGGTAAAGCCGGGAGAACATGTTGATCGAATCGGATAAGAAGCTATATCTCAACGGTATATTTGTCGGGGCGCTCACGATTTGACATCCGCGATTATCCCATCTAGAGTATCAAACTGGAATCAAAAAGGTGAATGCTGTTTCATTAAAAACGTAAATTTGAGGAAAGGAAAGTCATCATGAAAATAACCAAAACGATGTTTGCGGGTTTTGCTCTTGGACTGCTGTTAGTAGGAACTGCGCAAGCAGCGGAACAAAAATTTAAAGTAATTATTAATGCCTACGACACCAATATTCCCGAGCTCAACGTCGAAGGGGTGACAGTCAAGAACATTCGTGCTTTCAATGTTCTCAACGAACCCGAGACATTGGCAGTCAAGAAGGGGACTTCGGTAAAGATTACCATAGAGAACAAGTCTCCCATCAGCGAAGGATTTTCCATCGACGACTATGGTATCAAGGAAGTCATTAAGGCGGGAGAAACCAAGACCGTTGCTTTTGTGGCTAACAAAGCGGGCGCCTTCACCATTTGGTGCCAACTCCATCCCAAGAATATCCATCTGCCTGGCACCTTGAATGTCATTGAGTAAAGAAACCTTACGTAGACGATGACGAAATAGCAGGTCGGCGGTGGAAACAGACGGGCTGATACCGTGTTGATTCCACCGCCGTAGCCCGGTCACAAGAACCGCGTTGAAGCAACAGAAGCAACCAAGCTCTGCACCAATAAGACGCCGGCGGGTCGCGACACCATCAGGATTCTAGCGTTTGGCCAGTTTCAGATGATGCGGCAAGCTCCATCATCACTCCTCCTTGGTCAGCAGTCCCCAGGCTGTAATCACTACTGAGATGCCTCGTGCAGGCGCTCGGCTTCCTTGTCCAAAAATCCAGAACAAACATATCTAATTAAAAAAAGGCGGGGATTCCAACGTGATAAGCTGTGACTTTCATATCGCCTCAATTACACAGGAATCTCCCCCATGAAAGATTTGCAAGAAGCCACTGTGAAAATATGCGAACTCAAGGGCGAGAATCTGGCATTACTGGCTTTGCTTTCTTGCCTGGTAAAAGCCTCATCGCCATACGAACGCAATGCCTTTCCAGATGCATTCGAACGAGAATTGGAATCTGCACGGATCCAGTGGCTGAATTCAGATGTTTCAGAACATGTCTCCGTCGGACTTGAGAATATGGCAACCGCCATTCATTCCCTGCTGGCTAGCCAGAGCCGGATCTAGGGAAGATATTTTCCATACACTCCAATTCAGGATAACCCATCCTCAAACTGCCTGTCAGATGCTTTTGCAGCCGATTTCCTTTAAGTCCGACAGGCTGCTAACAGTGAGTGCACACCACTTTTTTGCCCATGAATAAACGAATTCCTAACCGCTCTTGATATCGTTTTCCTGCCCAATGACTTCTCCCGAAACCACCGCCATCTTCACCCGCTCCTGGTCGCTCTATGATTTGCTCACCGAATACAACTACATGTTTCATCGGGAAATCTATAGGAAAATTGAGGATATCCTGAAGCTGCGCGGCGATCAGGGTCATTACCGCCTGCTTGATCTCGGTTGCGGCAACGCGCGCTACCTGGCTCCCTGCCTGAAGCAGGCTGTCCCGGTAATATATGAGGGCGTGGATTTGTCCGAGGCGGCGCTGGCAGAGGCAAGCGGCTATCTGGCGGAATTGCCCGGTCAGGTCTTTCTGACCCGTGGAGATCTTTTGGAGGCGATCGAGTCGACCGAAAAAACCTGGGATGTGATCTTCACGGGATTTGCGATTCATCACCTGGCGCCCGATGAAAAGGCGCGCTTTTTCCATGCGGCCGGGCGCTGCCTCGCAGAAAATGGCTGGTTGATCCTGGTGGACGTGGTACGCGAGGAAAATCAGGACCGGAAAAGTTATCTGGACGGTTACCTGAAATTCATGCGTGAAACATGGACGAAGGTGCCAAAGGATCAATTGGAAGAAGCTTGCGCCCATGTCCATGATCATGATTATCCTGAATGCCTTTCCACCTTGCGGGAGATGGCCAGCGAAGCCGGTCTGCACTCTACCCAGCTGATCAGTCGCTACGCACAGCACCACACCCTTCTATTTTCACGTTCCACTTTAGAAAAAATCTGAGGCGGCCCGCTCAACGCCATGCTGCAGCGATTGGCCCTTCTGTTCCCGCTTTGGATGATTCTCTCCGGGGCAATAGCACTGTACTGGCCGCACTGGTTGACGGCCCTGAATCAGGGGCCGATGATGGTACTGCTTCTGGCCTTCATCATGTTGTGCATGGGCCTGACGCTGACCCTCGAGGATTTTCGCAGGATCGCCCGCCTGCCCAAGGCCGTGGCGATCGGTTTTGCGGCACAGTATTCCATCATGCCCTTGCTGGCCTGGGGAGTGGCTCAAGCGCTGAGCCTGCCACCCCACTTCGCCGTGGGCCTGATCCTTGTAGGTTGTTGTCCGGGTGGCACGGCATCAAATCTGGTTACCTACATCGCGGGGGCAGACGTGGCGCTTTCGGTAGTCATGACAGTGTGCTCCACACTGGCGGCTGTCATTTTAACGCCCCTGCTGACCCAGTTTTTTGCGGGAACGCTGGTGCCAGTGGATGCCTGGCTGCTGTTCAAGCAAACTCTCCAGGTAGTCATCATCCCTGTTGTACTGGGCGTTGCGCTCAATCGCTGGGCGCCGCGACTGGTCATGCGCGTGATGCCGGTGGCGCCGCTGCTATCGGTGATGGGTGTGTGTTTCATCTGTGCCGTGGTATTTGCCGCCAATGCGGAGGCCATTCTGAAACATGGCTTTCAATTGATTCTTGCGACCATGCTGTTGCATGGAGGGGGTTTTCTGATCGGGTATAACTTCGCCCGCATCTTTGGCTGCCAGCAACAGAGCGCCCGTACAATTTCCATTGAAGTGGGCATGCAAAATTCCGGTCTCGCCATCGTGTTGGCCAAACAGGCCTTCCCGTTACTGCCATTGGCCCCCGTTGTGGGCGCGGTTTCAGCGGTGATGCATTCTTTGCTGGGCAGCCTGCTGGCAGTGTTATGGCGCACGCGATCACCCCGGCCTCATACAGAGAGATCCCAACACTTCCCGCCCTGATTGCCAACAGCCTGAAATTTCATCATGCTTTCACAAAACCGGTATCTCAGGCAGGCGAAAACAGGCTTACGGGCCGACCCCATTTATTTGTTGAACTACCTGGATTGAACCTAATCCGGCAGTTGACCACTCATTTAATAGATCAGTGTTTTGATTAATAACAATATTTCGTATTATTTTACGCTCACCTTTTGGGTGAGTCTGCTACAGGGCAGATTGCACGGTTTTTTAGGCGCATGGCAGTGTTGCAACTCCTTGGAATGGAATGACCATTCCGCGTCGTTGCGCCTTGCTCTGCACCCCAAAAACCGTACACTCCACCCTGTCCAACTGCCGGATTTAGGTTGAAATGACTATCGCGAGCGGACAAACACTCCCATCGCAAGACAAGCCGGGAGAACATTTTTGAACGGAATCCCAATCCTGGGATAGAAAGTACAAAGTAATCTTGTCCGCGTGGCTGCGCATAGCAGCCATTCCAGCTGCCCCATTCACGTCATTACGGTTGATGCGAAAGTACAGTTCGTTAGAGTTACTGCACATGAATCCATAGCGTACTTTGCTATCGCGAGCCTCGAAGCCGAATGACCAGAAGCCGCCGCTGCCTGCTGGCGTTGGGTCTATCGTCATCAACCGTCCAGAGAGCTTCACCGTCCCTTGAGTCAAAAGACTATTGACCAGCCCGGCTTGTTGATTGTGCCGCACCCGGTTCGCAACAATTTGACGTCTCTCGGCCTCTGACAAGGCTTTCGGTTGTTCAGAACCGGAAATCGATGGTGCAGAGGTGTCTCGATGGTTATTTGAGCTTGGGCTGAAACACCCGGATAACGCCACCAGAACAAATCCGATAATGGCTATGAGCATCGACGCACCGCCGCCACTGCCGCCACCGCCACTTCTGGCGACAAATAAGCGAGAACTTTGCCCGCGAGATGTGGGTTCCAAATTGTCATCAGAAGTGGTGATTTGCTCGTCCGCCTGGCCACGATAATCGTTACCGCTATAACCATCGTTCTTTGCTCCGCTTGATTCCGCTTGGGCTTGGGCAAAACACCGTATGTGTACTTCAGTCCCATGTACCTCAGTCCAATTTTCAACACAGCCAAAACCCGTCATATTGCAATCACGGGTATTTATCATTTTTTAATTCCGGTAGCGGATGTCAATCACAATCCTGGGCAATCATGGCACACTATCAAAACGCAAGCTTTCTTATTCAATCCCAGCATATCAAGTTTGATAAAAAGTATCCTCCCGGCACCGCCGTGCCGGACGCGGGAATTTACCGATGCACGGGTTGTGGCCATGAGATAGTCATCGCAAATGGGCAGGCGCTTCCCATGCAAAACCAGCACCAGCACGCCTTCGAATTTGGCACGGTATGCTGGGAACTCATTGTTTGCCCCGTGGATTGATGACCGGTAACCTTCGGCAATAACCGATCGCCTGCTTGATCAATAGAGATGATTGCGCCACCCCATTAGATCCTTCCATTTTCATCCTTCCATTTACGCTACACCAACCCCGCCGCCCTTTCAAGTTCTCCCCGCTTGTTTCCGTTAGCGGAATATAGCAACTACAGGAGCATCTCCGGAACTTTTACCCCATTGTTCTTCTCGCACCCACATATGTGGGGAATCGCACAGAGTTTATTTTTACAGAGTGAGAAACTGTTAATAAATGCTTGATCCGCATCTCCATGCGATCAAGCATGTGCTCCTCCGTGGCCCTCTATGATTATTTGAGGTGCAAAGCCGGTACCGCTTTCAGTCATTCCGGCTTATTAAGTCTAAAGGAGCAAATGATGAGAGAAACCAAATTAATCGATATGTGTGGCTTGAGTGGCGATCCAGTCAGTGACGATCTGCTGGACGATTTATTTTTCCGCCTTGAATCGGAACTTCCGGATGCCCCCCGCAAAAGTTCGAAACGTATCTATTTACCATCCTGCATAACGATGAGCTGCCTTGCCAGAATTCCGGTAAAGCGCGCCGCCAGAGAAATCAGGATAATCATGCATCAATCTGCGATATCAGGACGTATCACACAGTAAACGTCAGGTTTTACCGCAGCCCGTGGCCAAACGGTGCCAAACGATGCCAAACGATGCCTTGGAGCGCGCTTTGGGCGCTTTGCGGGCGGTTGCCTTGTCAGGCTTCCTGGGATGATCAACTATTTGCATCCTTACCGCCATCGTTATCGATATCTCGTTCCGCCAGCACCCGTCCCAGTCGTTGCCGAATTCGGGAAATATTCAGCACTCCTTAAACTTGATGAATTCAGAGAAGAGGATTCCCATGAAAATTCAAAGCAAAATCAGCCTAATAGCGATAACTTTCACCTGCATTTTTTCCACCTTGAGTTTCGCTGAAGAAAATCCATCGCTTCCGCCCGTGCAAACGCAAGGTCAAACGCAGTTTATCTCAGGAGGCATAGGCAAGGATGAGTCGGAAGCAATACTGAAAGCAAGGGGCTCCTGGTCGTTGATGCTTGAACTGACTCAAGCGGCTGATCCCAGAGCCCGGTACATCAGCGATGTCCAGATAACCATCAAGGACGAATTGAATAACACCGTTCTGGATACGACTGTTGAAGGCCCTTACCTGCTGGTGAAGCTTCCAGCCGGAAAATATTCCCTGGATGCCACTTATAACGCGACCACCCTGCATCGCAAGTTCAACCTTCAGAAAGGGCCGAGTGAAAAAGTTACTTTAGTCTGGCCTGCCGCCAAAAAAGATTAATGCCGGACTATCCCGATAAAAAACGCTTACGTTTGGTGGGAACGTGAATATCACTATAAAAACCCGCTCTAATCCGGGACACCAAAGAAGCGCTGCAGGAGCCAGTCCTGCTCAAGCGCGAAAGCAACGCCGTCCTCGCCATTAGTCAGCGTAATCCAGTCAGCAACCGCCTTGACGGTGTCCGGCGCGTGGCCCATCGCCACGCCGAGTCCGGCGTGTCTCAGCATTTCTATATCGTTTTCGGCATCTCCGATAGCCATCATTTCGCTGAGCGTTATGCCATGAAGCTGTCCGATTTTTGTCAGGGCCGCCGCCTTGTTTGTCCCTTTTGGCATTATCTCGAGCATATAGTCATGGCTGAAGACCGCGGAGCATCGGGATGCGATTGCGTCACGCATGGCCCGGAGACAAACGATACCCTCAGCATTATGACTCATGATCTGCAGCTTATGAGGCGCCACGTTCAGACCCCGCAGACCGGGAACAACCACCGGTTCCTGCCTTAAAATTCTTGCTTCCTGCCGGTACAAACCCATGGCATCAGGCGTGTACCAGTGATCCATGGTGGACCAGGCAACACTCAACCCATTGGCTAATGCTTCATGAGCCATTTTCTCCGCATGGGCCAGTTCCAGCCGCTGCTGGAGGATAATTTCAACCCGCTTGTTCGAATCGACACGTGCCACCGCACCGCCGGAAAACGCTACCACATAACCCTCGACTCCCAGCTCCATGAGGAGTTGCGACAGGGAGCCCACGTGGCGGCCGGAAGCCAAGATGACCTGAACCCCTTGTTGCCAGATGTCATGAATGGATTTTTTTACCGCAGGTGAAATGTCATGCGAGGAATCCAGCAATGTTCCATCTACGTCGAGTGCAATAGCTCGCAGCCTTGACACGGTTAGCGACCTGCCGTCGTGGCTCCGCACCGGCTCATATTGCGGCGGCTTCAGAAAGACCTTCCGCTATGCACTTCCCGCACTTCCGGGTGGACTTCGAATGCGTAACCGACACACGCAATGTACACAGGCAATACGATATGTGCGGCAAGCGAACAGGCGCCAGCAGCGTTGTAAAGTTTCATCAAAATTCTCCTTGATTGTTCATGATGACTATAGGGCACATGAGATATTTTCCACTGATTCTCCGCCATCGTCCACGATCCGGCGACTGCAATGTGATAACTACATACTATTACCCCTATAGGGTATTGACATATACCCTATCCCCGTATACAGTAACGCCACAGATCTTGGGAAACTGCCTGATATCCAGATAAGTAATGCGGTGATCACCAATAAAAAAAGGGGGTCTGGATATCTACCTGGAGAAGATTCGCGGAAGATCCGCACGGTCGAGAAAGCACCGAACAAATTGGCCGGCATCACTGCTACCGTCCAGCCAGTCCATTAATTCAACTTAACTGAAAGGGGTCACGAATGCAAACAGAAGTCGTAAAAGTCAAGGGTATGAACCGGATAGGTTGCGTTAATGGTTCGAAGAGCACCATGAATCTACTCCGTCCCCTGATTTCCCAAGGAATAAGCGCCGCCAAACCCAGGACATTTCCAGCATGCAACCCCGGATCACTTTTGAAATGGTGCCTGGGTGCGGGAACGTTGGGACTGGCGTGCCATGTTTTCGCGGCGGATCCCGCTCCCGCCGC